>JASHTH010000394.1 GCA_030040655.1 Acidobacteriaceae bacterium
TCCTCGCCCGCCGGGTTCAGGAAATCCACACCTTTGGGAACGAATTCCTGGGTACTGGGCCGAACCTAGGCGGCGTCAAATGCAAGGTTATGAGCATCGCGTGCTGCCGTGGCCTGACCAGACGAGGGCGGCGCGCATACGGGGAGCGCGGTCGCGATAGCGAGCCTGAACAACGCAAGGGTTTTGTCGAGTTTGCACGGATGAAAGACCTTTGCTGGCCTCCTGCTGCGACGGGTCGGAGGCTAGATCGTCAGATGCGAAAGCTTGCGTTGCCGCAACGGATCAATATTGGCATAGTATTGGGCCTTAGCGCCCATTGACGCCGCTCAGGTAGGATTGGCGACAAACCGGAACATTGGATCGCGGTCGGCCTCTGCGCATTTTTTGGGAGGCTTCAAGCCTTCGGCTCCGAACGGGGCGTCAACTGTCGCGCAGGATCGCCGACGGAGAGATGACGGAAGCGCGTCGCGCGGGGACCATGTTCGCAATCGTGATCACCGCGGCCGACCAAAAGGGAGCGATCAGCCACACCTGGAATGGTGCTGAGGTGACGGCTGGCATATGGGCCGTGAGAATACGGAACAGCGCGAAGGACAGGAATGTCCCCATCACTGAGCCGACAGATGGGAGTCGGCCTGCGTTCTTCACAACCAAAAAACGATACGCCAGCGTTGCGCTCTATTTTGCGCACCAAAAATTTTTGCCGCGGGAATCGATCGCGTTGCTCCCAGTACCGCAAGCCAAGAGACGCGGCGCTTACAAAAAAGGCATTCAAACTGAGCCCCATTGCGCGATATGATTTCCTCCGATGTTTCTTGCCTATACAGCGATGGCACTCTTCATAGTGTTGGGGGTCGTTGCGATATTCACTGTGGCACCCCATATAGACAAGAAGCATGAATGGGTACCGACCAGGGCAGTCGAAATCATCGGCGGGATGGCGCTGATATTGACCGTGCTCGCAGGAAGCTGGTTCACGCTCCGAAATCTGGCCCCGTGATTTCAGACTGACCCACTACCCCCGGTTATCAACAGTTGACCGCTGGCCTCTATTCGCGCTAGGCTTGCCTTCTCCCCGAGGCCCCGAAATTCAGGAGGGCTCTATGGCAGTCGCTGCTACCGCTGCAACTCCCCAGCAAATGGATCCGTCAAAACTCGACGCCTTCATGGGTAAGGCCGTCTTAGACATGGGTGCTGCGATGCACGCCGCGCTGGTCGTCATCGGCGACAAACTTGGGCTCTACAAGGCTATGGCCGGCGCTGGGCCGATCACTTCGGCGGAGCTGGCAGCCAAAACCAATACTTCAGAACGCTATGTGCGCGAGTGGCTCAATGCCAACGCGGCCAGCGGATTCGTCACCTACGACCCCGCCGCAAAGCAGTTTGAATTACCGCCGGAGCAGGCATTCGCACTGACTACACTCGATCTTCCCGGAGCGTTCCACATCATCTCGTCGTGCTTCAAAGACGAGCCCAAGATCACGCAGGCCTTTCGGACCGGCGAGGGTGTTGGGTGGCATGAACACGACGCGAATCTGTATTTCGGCACGGAGCGATTCTTCCGTCCCAATTATGAGAACAACCTGCTCTCGAGCTGGTTGCCCGCTCTCGGAGGCGTAACGGAGAAGCTGACCAAGGGCGCAACCGTGGCCGATGTGGGCTGCGGTCACGGCGCATCGACGATGCTGATGGCCAGGGCGTTTCCCAAGTCGAAATTCTGTGGCTTCGACTATCACAGCGGCTCGATCGAATACGCACGGCATGTGGCCGGGCGCGACGGGTTGCTGGACCAGATCAGCTTCGAGGTGGCGAGCGCGAAGAGTTATCCCGCAAACGGCGGTTACGACCTGGTGACGTTCTTCGATTGCCTGCACGATATGGGCGACCCGACCGGCGCCGCAAGGCACGTTCTCTCATCGCTGAAGCTTGACGGAACATGGATGATCGTTGAGCCTTTCGCCAACGACACTCCCGAAGAGAATCACAACCCGGTGGGCCGGATTTACTATTCCGCCTCGACCATGCTTTGCACTCCCGCATCGCTGGCGCAGGAAGTGGGAGCGGCGCTGGGCGCACAGGCCGGTGAGCAACGCATTCGAAGCGCTGTTATGGATGCCGGATTTACGCGATTCCGCCGGGCCGCGCAAACGCCATTCAACTTGGTCTTTGAAGCGAGGCCGTGAAGCAACCATTTCGGCGCTCGTAGGACCTCGATCAGTGCAAAATCTTTATAAATGCATTTTGTGATGATGAGGAGCCGGATTGGCATGATCCTCTGGTGATCGTCACGGATGGCGGAACGTGTTTCTGGCCAGCTCTCTATGACCCTTCTACGAGGATGTTTTCCGACCTGACGATCAACGGTCGCGCTTAGAAACTACAGCCGAACCGAACAAGCCGATTGGGAGCAATTTGGCGCGAACTAGTTGTTTCGGGTGAGTTGTCGCCAATTCGGAACTTTCACCCGGCGAGCCGGAACCCGACCCGAAATGTCCGATTCGGCGGTGACTCGTCCGCAACCGTTGCGATTTCTCAGATTTTACGATGAATCTGCGCCACGAGCGGTGGCGGTTATCGATGAGCGCCAGCAGTCCGTGGCATGTTCGAGTAACCGGCGTTCAAACATAGGTTGTCGACTAGGCGTCATTCCGCCGGCACAGATGGAGGACCGTAGCGGCGTGAATTCGCACTTGTCGTGATTCGCGGAACGAGCAACCTGTCGAAAAGTTGACATCAGGCGCCGTTCATCGGTTGCTATACTGAGATCCCCCCTTTCCACGAGGTCCTTATGGCACGGCGTTTCTTTCTTCGACAGATGATGGCGTTGCCAATCCTTGGCTTGACAGCCTGGGGTCAGGAGTCAGCACACAAGGCGCTCAATGTGATGATGAAAAGCGCTTGGGGCTCGGATGATCCCACCAAGGCAGCGTTCCCGTTTCTCCACGGACTCGCGCTTTCCGAAGCCGGACACTCGGTCCAGATCTTCCTGCTGGGCGAAGCCGTCTCGCTGATGCGCAAGTCGGTTGCC
>JASHTH010000395.1 GCA_030040655.1 Acidobacteriaceae bacterium
TCCCTTAGTGCCTCAGTCCCTGCAAGCGCGCTAGCGCTTGCTGAACTGGAACCTCTTTCGGGCGCCCTTCTGCCCGTATTTCTTGCGCTCTTTCACGCGCGCGTCGCGGGTCAGCAGGCCCTCGGTTTTGAGCGCCTTGCGCAGCTCGGGATTGAACTCGAGCAATGCCCGGGCGACGCCCATCTTCACTGCATCGGCCTGCGCGGCCACGCCGCCGCCCTTCACTGTGGTCACGACGTCGAAGCTGCCGGCCAGCTCGGTCAGCGCCAGCGTGCGCTTGGCCGAGACGCGCTGCTGCTCGGTGACGAAGTACGCGTCGAACTCTTTGCCGTTGACCTTCCAATTGCCCGTTCCCGGGCGCAAAAACACACGTGCAATGGCGCTCTTGCGCCTGCCCGTTCCGTAGTACTGAACGATATCTGCCATTCGCTCGGTAGCCTCTAGCTTCTAGCCTCTAGCTCCTAGCTAAAGGCCCGCCTTTTGATCCGTTGTCGCCAAGCTAGCAGCTAGAAGCTAGCAGCTAGCAGCTGTCTTTACGCCACTTCCAGCGCCACCGGCTGCTGCGCCTGGTGGGGGTGCTTATCGCCGCGGTACACCTTCAGCTTCGATCCCATGGCGCGGCCCAGCTTGGTTTTGGGCAACATGCCCTTGATCGCCTCTTCCAGAACCTTCTCCGGCCGGCGCGCAAGCAGGCGCGTGAACGACTCCTCGCGCAGGCCGCCGGGGAAGCCGGTATAACGGCGATAGGTCTTCTTCTCGCTTTTCAGGCCCGTGAGCCGGATCTTCTCCGCGTTGATCACGATCAAAAAATCGCCCATGTCGAGATAGGGCGTGTACTGCGGATTCAGCTTGCCGCTAAGCACGCTCGCGGCGCGCGTGGCCAGACGGCCCAGCGTCTGTCCGCTCGCATCCACCACGTACCACTTGCGGTCGACTTTCTTGCCGCTCGGAACAAAGGTCGACATCTCTCTCCTACCCTCAAGCAAAAAACCGGCAAACAACCTGCGCCCAAGCGCTGTCCGACCCGCTTGCCTGTGCCGCGCGATGCAGGCTCCTGCGGCAACGTGGCTTTGCCCCCGCAAACACGCGGACGGACCTCAGGTTCTACCCACTCGCAAACAATACTGTTCGGGTGAGGACGGCGGCCAGACGGCCTGGCTGGACCTCACGGCAACATCAGGGCCACCAGCCAATTGCCCGCTTCGGCAGAACTTACCGTGCGCTCTGCCATCGCGGTCCGCATGCATCTTTGCGGACCCCAGGCGCAACACCGCACAAGGACTTTAGATTACTCGATTTTGCCTAGAGAGTCAACGAGCCGGTGAGGATCGGCAAGGCGGCAGGCGATTGTCCAGGCAGAACTTGCGCCGCGTGAGCGATCGATGTCTCCTCCCAACCCGGCGCCGAAAAATGCCGCGCGCGCATCGGGTCGTCATTCCCAGGCGAGCCGACGAGATGGATCGAGCCTCGTTGGGTAATCCCGAATCGGCTCCGCGGTAACCACGATTCTCTCACCCGCGGTGTTGCCCATCTTCTCGACAAATGGAGAGGATCGTGGTTAGCATAGCTCTTAAATTAAAGGATTCTAGATATTTCACGAATCGTAGCGCTCTCTTTCCAAGCCCAGCGTTTGCGAGATCGGGTTGATCGATGAAGGCAAAATCAATACGTATTCTGACGTCCCTTTTCTTATTGACTCTCGGCGTTTCGGCAATTGCGTTTGTGGCTTCGGCATCCGGGAGGAGCGTAGCCACGGATCGCGACTTCATCGCTTACTGGGCCGCCGGCCAGCAACTGGTTCACGGCGCCAATCCCTACAGTCGGACGGGCGTATTGCACCTGGAACATGCGCAGGAGTTTAGCGGCAACCGGCCGCTGATCATGCGCAATCCGCCTCTGGCCTTCTTCCTGGCCTGGCCTTTGGGGTTCGTCTCCGAACAGTGGGGCATGGTTCTGTGGCTGCTGATGCTGGTTGCCGCGCTCATCACCTCGGTCAGAATTCTCTGGATCCTCAATGGCCGTCCGGGCGACAGGCTGCATCTGCTGGGCTATTTGTTCGCGCCGGCGCTGGCCTGCGTGATGGCAGGGCAGTTGGGCATTGTTTTGTTGCTGGGGGTGACGCTCTTTTTCTACTTTCATCGTTCGCGGCCGTTCCTGGCCGGCGCGGCCCTGCTGCTTTGCTCGGTCAAGCCGCACCTTTTCATTGCCTTTGGCGCGGTCCTGCTGGCCTGGGCCTTGAGTCGAAGGGCCTACGGGCTTCTTGTCGGCGCCGCGACGGCGATCGCCTCCAGCTGCTTGCTATCTTTCGGACTCGATCTCCACGCCTGGCCGCAATACGCGCGCATGATGCTCTCTGCCGGGATCCAACACGAATTCGTGCCGTCAATGAGCCTGCTTCTCCGGCTGCTTCTCGATCGCGGCGCGGTATGGCTCCAGTTTGCTCCCGCGGTGGCCGCTTGTGGCTGGGCGATCTGGTACTTCTGGACGCGGCGCGACTGCTGGAACTGGATGGAGCACGGAATGCTTTTGCTTCTCGTCTCCGTCGCCGCCGCGCCCTATGCGTGGTTCACCGATGAGGTTGTCGTGTTGCCCGCCATGCTGGCAGCGCTCTATGTGGCCAGCGGCTCGGGGCGGCCGGTATGGCCTTTCGGCTTCTTTTCCGGCATTGCGCTCGTCGAGGTAATGGAACGCGTGCCGCTGACTTCGGGCCTCTATCTGTGGACGATGCCGGCGTGGATCGCGTGGTTTCTCTACGCCACCCATGGACAAGCCGCGCGCAAAGCCAATGCGCCGGCGGCGGGGCCGGTGTTTGCCGAGCGGCTGGCGCAGCATTGTGCAACCGGCGAGATGCAGGTCGAAGAGAATGGAGGGACGGCGGCGTAAGCCGCCTGTCAATCGTCCGCGCGCTTGTACCGGCCGAGTTCGTTGAATCGCTTCTCGGTTTACCTGGTGTCCCGTCCCCGAAGCTCGCAGCATAAGGAATGCTGTCATCCTGAGCGATGTTTGGCCGCTTTTCGGCCAAACGGAGTCGAAGGATCTGCGGTTCGGGATTTCGACTTACGCTGCGAACTTCTCGGACACCATACTGGCAGGCTGCGGAAAAACTCTCCGCGACGTGGCTTCGTAACAGGGCACGACTTCAGTCGTGCCGAAAGTGCCGCCAAATCAGGGCGGGCTTCAGCCCCTGTGCAATGCTCTGTGGCGCAATTCGTCTCCGCTGCGCCCTTTTTCAGAAGCCTGCTATGCGTATCCGCGGGTCTTGGCGGTCTGGCTGCGTACGGAAGGGAATAGAATCGGTGAGCGAAGCTTCCTGGCGCCAAGGCCTGACAAAATGCCCAACGTTCTCATCCCAACCTTTCGCGGCCAGATGCCTGCGTTCCTTGCCTTGCCGGCGGCGCCGAGTTCCGAACCGTCCACCCCTGCTCCCGCGCCGGGTGTCATCGTTGTCCATGACGTGGCCGGAATGTGCCCGGATCATCGTAGCCAGGCTGAGTGGCTGGCCGATGCGGGGTTCCTGGCGCTGGCCATCGATCTCTTCTACTTGGGTGGAATCCTGCGCTGTGTTCGTTCCGTCATTCGCGACATGACTGCGCGTTCGGGGCCGGCCTTCGATGATATCGAGGCCTGCCGGGCATGGCTTGCCCTGCAACCGGAGTGCACCGGGCGCATCGGCGTGGTCGGGTTTTGCATGGGCGGTGGATTCGCGCTGCTGCTGGTTTCAGGCCACGGATTTTCGGCATCCAGCGTCAACTACGGCGGGAAGCTCCCTGAAGATATCGACGAGCTACTCGAAACGGCCTGCCCCGTGGTAGGCAGCTATGGCGGATTGGCGCGCTGGGAGCGAGGCGTTGCCGCGCAGCTTGCTCGATCGCTCGATCGCGCATCGATCGCTCACGATGTCAAAGAGTATCCCGACGCAGGTCACGGGTTCATGAATCATCCTCACGCTTTCGCTTTCAAGATGCTTCGTTTCGCGGGCATGGGCTACAACGAGGCGGCCACGATGGACGCGCGCCGGCGCATTGCGGCCTTCTTCCATACGCATCTCGGCAGCTGAGTAGAACTGGTTGCATAAATCCGGTTTTGAAAGGGCACGGCTTTAGCCGTGCCGCAAAAGGCCGCAAAATCCGCGGGCTTTAGCCCCTGAGGGACGTTCCCTTGGTCGCCCCAGAGCATTTATGCAACCAGCTCAAGGAATTGCCATGCGGCCCAGGGCAAAGGGCTCTGCAGGTCGATTTCACGAAGGCTGCTCCTCCCGCGCCTGGCTATATTCCTTGATCTTGTTGTGCAGGGTCTTCAAGCTGACGCCGAGGATCTCCGCGGCGCGCGTTTTGTTCTGCCCCGCGGCGTCGAGCGTGCGCAGGATCAGCATGCGCTCGGCTGCGTCCACGGTGGTGCCCACCGGGACTACGACTACCCCCTCGTCGATCGCCTGCGCGGCATGAATCTGCGCCTTGCCGAAGCCCGGCGGCAGGTGCCCCGCGTCCAGCGGCGCGCCGTCGGGGCAGAGGATGACCGCGCGCTCGATGGTGTTGCGCAATTCGCGCCCATTGCCCGGCCAGTCGTAGGCCATCATGCGGTCGAGCATGGAAGGGGCGACCCCGGCAACCCGGCGGCCATGCTTTTGATTCATCTCATTCAGCATGGCCTCGGCCATCACGGGCAGGTCTTCCATGTGGTCGCGTAATGGAGGCATATGAATGTTGAAGACATTGAGCCGGTAGAAGAGATCGGTGCGCAAATGGCCCTGCGCAACGGCCTGGCCGGGATCGCGATTGGTGGCGGCCAGCACGCGCACGTCCACGTCGAGCTCGGCGCGCGCGCCCAGGCGGCGCAGCTTGTGTTCTTCGATCACGCGCAGCAGCTTGGCCTGCGTGGCCATGGGCATCTCGCCCACTTCGTCGAGCAGAAGCGTTCCGCCGGAGGCCAGCTCGAAGCAGCCGATGCGCCGCTCGGCGGCGCCGGTGAATGCGCCCTTCTCGTGGCCGAAGATTTCGCTCTCGATGAGTGTTTCCGGTATCGCCGCGCAGTTGACGGCGACAAAAGGCCGCGGCTTGCGCGGGCTCAGGTCGTGCAGCGTGCGCGCCACCAGTTCTTTTCCCGTACCGCTCTCGCCGGTGATGAGGACCGAGACATTGGAGGGCGCGATCTGCTCGATCAACCCGAAAATTTCGCGCATCCTCTTGGAGCTGCCCACCAGCGCGCCCAGCACGCCGGTCTCGCGCAGGCGCCGCCGGACTACTTCCAGCTCGATTGCGGTGTCGCGCTGGCGAGTGGCATTGCCGAGGATGGTGCGCAGCCGCGTGGCGTCCACCGGCTTCTGCAGAAAGTCGTAGGCGCCCAGCTTCATGGCTTCCACGGCCAGTTGGATCGATCCCTGCGCCGTCAGAACGACCACGGCCAGATTGGAGTTGACGGCAACTCGCTCCTCGCCCAGGCGTGTCAGCAGGCCGAGGCCATCGAGGCGAGGCATCTTCAGATCGGTGACCACGATGGCCGGGTCCCAGGCCAGAATCTTCTCCCAGCCCTCCATGCCGTCGCGCGCCGTCTCGGTGCGATAGCCCCAGCCCGAGATCAGTTCCGCCAACCCCGTCAGGGCATTGGGTTCGTCCTCGACAATCAAAACCTTTTCCGCATTCTGCATACGCGGCATTCGACGCAGCGCGT
>JASHTH010000396.1 GCA_030040655.1 Acidobacteriaceae bacterium
GGACGATCAATCTTCGTTGATGACCTTCTGGCAATCGTCATCGAGATGCTCGCGGAAAGCGCACACGTCGTCGAAGACCATGGTGCCGTTGGTGGCTGCATCAAAGGGCTTCCACTGCGGAATCCCCGCATGGTTGGGGTCTCCGCTCGCGGCGAAATGCACCCAGGCCTCGCTCATCTTGGCGGCCAAGGCGCGGGCCGCGGCGCCGTTGCCGGTCATGTTCTCGCAGCGCGCGGTGTTGTCGAAGACGAAGGCCAGTTCCGAACAATGAAAAGCCATGGGGCGGCCTTCCAGAATGGGCGGCTGCCAGTCGAAGCGGTAGTTGTAGGCCGGAGCGGCCTTGAGGGCGGCTTTGCGGCGGCACTGCTCCAAAGCCGAGGTTCGCACGGTGCTGGTGCCGATCACCGACCAGAGCTGGAAGTTGTTGGCATTGGGAAAGCTTTTGCGGAAGGTGCCGATGACGGCGTCCGCGTTGTTCTTCCAGAGCTTGCTTACGTTGCTCTTCATCTCCTCCTCGGTCATGCTGAAAGCGTCGGGCTTATTCATCGCATTGATGAATTCGTTGAGCGTGTTGCCAACGATCATGGGCACCGAGGCGGAGATCTCAGGAGCCGTTGGATCGAAGGGCTGGTTGGGCAACGCCGCATTGCCTGCAACCGGCGACCAGCCGAGCAAACCCCGCATATGGCGGAAATCGATTACGCCGGAGGCCGGCATGTGGAAGGCGGTCATCGCGACGGCTGCCTTTTCCAAATCCTCGAAGGGCATCTGCTGCAGCTTGTCCACGTCCGAGGCATTCAGGTTGAGCTGCTGCAATAACTTCTCCGCAACCGTGTGCGAGGTGTCCATGGTGCCGACCGTCAGCATGGATCCGCTCTCGATAATGGCGCGATGAAAGAGGCCCTTCGCCGAAGGCATGGCCATCAGTGTGCTGACTTTTCCCCCGCCGCCCGACTGACCGAAGATCGTAACCCGGCCGGGATCGCCGCCAAAGTGCGCAATGTGATCGCGCACCCATTCGAGGGCGGCCACGATATCCAGCATGCCCACGTTACTCGAAAGCGCGTACTTGTCTCCGAACGCGGCGAGGTTCAGATAGCCGAAGACATTCAGGCGATGGGTCACGCTGACCAGAACGACGCCGCGACGGGCGAGGCTCTCGCCGTCGTACGAGGGAAGCTCGGTGGCGGAGCCGGCCGAATAGCCTCCACCGTGCAGCCAGACCATGACCGGGCGCTCGGCGTTGTCAAGGCCGGGAGTCCAAACGTTCAAGTTGAGGCAGTCTTCGTTTTGCGTTCCGTCGTCCCAGGAAAAGAGCCAGGACTCTTCATTGTTCTTCCAGCCGGCGCGCGGGCCTTGCGGGCAGACGTAGCCGTGATAGAGGCAGGGGCGCGTGTCCGTCCACGGAGCCGGCTTCTGCGGAGGCATGAAGCGGTTGGCGCCCGAGGTGTCGGCGCCGTAAGGAATGCCTTTGAAGGTGTAGATTCCGTTACGCACATAACCGCGGATGCGGCCGTACGCGGTCTCGACAACCGGGTTGGTGTCCGAGGCTCGGATTGTGTCTCCCGTGGCCGGCGCGATCTTTGGGTACCCGCTGTCAGCGGGAGCCGCGGCCGCTTCGGCGACGGCGACCGGGCCGAGTCCGCCGGTCATGGCGGCCAGGGCTAGCCCTTTGATCAGATCGCGCCGGGTGGTGGCCAGCGAACCTGTATCGGCTGTGTTGGCTCTTCCAGAATTCTGATTTTCGAACTTCTCAATTTCCGGCATCGCGTCTCCCATACGAATTCCAAGAAACGGACCGTCTCGCGCCGGCATCGGCGATGTTCGACGCGCACGGGTTGGAACGGCGGCTCAGAAGTGGGACAGTGCGAAGGCTCCCGGCCGAATCCTTCCCCCCCAATTCGATGACCCTCCGATGGTAACTCTCAAGTCCAGAGCAAATTCAAGCGCCGGAAAGAACGGCGTATCGGTCATACTACTCATCCCTGGCCTGCGATCGATCCCAGACCTTTCTCGACGAGTGAGCCGCTTGGTTTGGGTGCTTCGATATACCAACTGTGAACCCGCCTTGGCAGGTAGCGGATGCGATCTCAGAACGAGACTGTCTTTTCCAGAGCCAGATCCCGGGAGGATCCTCCGACGCGGATGACATATTGCCCGGGTACCAGCTTCCAGGAATCTGATGCTTCGTCGAAGACGGTCAACCGGTCGCGGCTCACCGGAACAACAACTTGCTTCGATTCGCCGGGACCGAGTTCGACCTTGGTCCAGCCAACCAGGCGCTTTGGCGGCTCACTGGCCGAATCGGGCAGAGACGCGTAGACCTGGGCCGTCTCGATACCGGCACGCTTGCCGGTATTTTTCACCGTGAATGCGACCATGGTGGATTCTCCAGGTGTAACGGTCAGCCCCGAATAAGAAAAGGTTGTGTAGGAAAGTCCAAACCCGAATGGAAAAAGCACCGACTTCTGCTCGGCGTCGTACCATTTGTAGCCGACCTTCAGTTCTTCGTCGTAATGCACGTCGAAGAACGGGCCGATCCCCATCGCCATTCCGATCATTCCCGGCGCACCTGCGAGCTTCGGCACCGGATGGTCCGCGTCGGGTTGCGGAGGGGCGAGATGAATCGGATGAGGCAAGTCGGCTTCGCTCCTCGGGAACGTGAGCGGAAGCTTTCCGGATGGGTTCACATTGCCGAAGAGAAGATTGGCGATGGCCTGCGATCCCCGGATGCCCGGATACCATGCCTCGACGACGGCCGCGACCTTGTCGATCCACGGCATCAGCACCGCGCCGCCGGTTTCGAGCACCACGATGGTGTGCGGATTGGCCGCGGCGACCGCTTCAATCAGCGCATCCTGGTGGTCGGGCAGCAAGAGATTCTCGAGGTCCATGCCTTCGGATTCATGCTGCACTGCAAATACAATTGCGACCTGCGATTTTTTGGCGAGAGCAGCCGCCGATGCGGGGTCGGCGCCGGAGTCGAACTGCACCGCCGCGCGCGGCGCTTTCGCTTCGATTCCCTTCAGCGGCGCGGAGCGGTGGTAGACCGCAATCAAAAAGAAGCTCGCCAGCGGATTCTTCAACAGCTCCGGCGGAGGCGGAACCGGGTTGCCGCCCGCGGGCGAGACCTGCGACGATCCGCCGCCCGACATGACGCCCACATCCGCGTGGCCGCCGATCACGGCAATCGATTGGGTGGATGCGCCGCTCAACGGCAACACCTTGCCTTCATTCTTCAAGAGCACCGCGCCCCGTTCCTCGGTCTTCTGGGCGACCTCAAAGCCACGCATGACATTCGGCGACTCCGGCTCCGGCGGATCGTCCACGATGCCGGCATCGAATTCCGTGCGCAGGACGCGGTGCACCATATCATTGAGGCGGTCGATCGGCACTTCGCCGGCATCCACGGCTTTCTTCAGCGGATCGCCAAAGGATTCGTTGCCCGGCATCTCCACGTCGAGGCCTGCCAGCGCCGCATTCGCCGTGCTTTGCGTGGCGCCCCAGTCGGAGACGACGAATCCTTTGAAGCCGAAGTCTTTTTTCAGTACGTCGGTGAGCGTGTATGGGTTCTCGCAGGCATAGGTCCCGTTGATGCGGTTGTAGGAGCACATGACCGCACCCGCACCGGAGTCCTTCAGTGCGATTTGAAACGCCAGCAGGTCGCTTTCGCGCATGGCGCGCTTGCCGACGATCGCGTTAACAACAATGCGACCCGCATCCTGATCGTTGACCGCATAGTGTTTTAGGTCGGTGATGAGGTGCAGGGCTTTTTCCGCTTTCAATTCCTGGCCGGCCAACGTGCCCGCCAGCAGCGGGTCCTCACCCTTGTATTCGAAGGTGCGGCCATCGCGCGGCTCGCGGATCATGTTGATGCCCGAGCCTAGCGACATGTTGAATCCCATCGCACGCATCTCGTGCCCGAGCATGGTGCCGATCTCATAAGAAAGCGCCGGATCCCAGGCCGCCGCCATCGCTTCGCCAGACGGTAAAGCGGTCGCATAGCGGCCCCCTACGCCGGCTCCGGAGACACCCTGGTTGGAATCCGTCATCTGCAGATCGGGAATGCCCAGCCGCGGAACGCCGGG
>JASHTH010000397.1 GCA_030040655.1 Acidobacteriaceae bacterium
GGCAGGAACGTGCTGCTGGTGCGCGTGGATGCGACGCTGAGCGATGGCTGGTTTTACGAGGGCGCCGGAATCTACCGCCATGTGTGGCTCGTCAAAACGCATCCTGTCCACGGGAAAAAATGGGGAACGTTTGTGCGCGCCGAAGTGAAGGGCGCGAGCGCCACGCTGTCGATTCGCACCGAAGTCGAAAACCAGGACAAAGGCGCCCAGGACGTGCGTGTTGTCTCGACAATTCTCGATCCCGCCGGTAAGGCGGTCGGGAAAGCCGCAACTGCGCCGGCTTCTATCTCCGAAGGTGGCGAACGCAGCTTCGAGCAGCAGCTCGCCGTCGACCATCCGCAGCTCTGGTCGCTGGAAGGACGCAACCTTTACAAGCTGGTGACCGAGGTTCGAGCCGGCAGCGAGATTGCGGATCGTTACGAATCGCGATTTGGCATCCGCAGCGTTCGCTTCGACGCGGCGCAGGGCTTCCTCCTCAACGACAAGCCGGTCAAGCTGAAAGGCACGTGCAATCACCAGGACCACGCCGCCGTGGGCGCGGCCGTCCCCAACGCCGTGCAGTACTACCGCGTGCGCAAGCTCAAGGAGATGGGCTGCAACTCGATTCGCACCTCGCACAATCCGCCTACGCCGGAGCTGCTGGACGCCTGCGACGAGCTGGGCATGCTGGTTTTCGACGAGACGCGCATGATGTCGTCGAACCCCGAGGGACTGAGCCAGTTTGCCGACCTCGTCCGTCGCGACCGTAATCGGCCCTGCGTCTTCATGTGGTCGATGGGCAACGAAGAAGGGCAGGCGAACACGGAACAAGGGCTGCACATTCTCACCGCGATGAAGGCGCTTGCGACCGAGCTCGACGGCTCGCGGCCGGTGTCGATCGCGCCCATTCGCGCCATCGGCGTGGGCGGGCTCGTCGAGTGCGATGTGATGGGTTACAACTACATGGATCCGGGTGCGGAGGAATACCACAAAGCGCATCCCGACAAGCCGGTGATGGGCACGGAGACAGTGAGCGCCGTGGGCACGCGCGGCATCTACATCACCGACGCCGGCAAGGGCTTCGTGAGCTCCTACGATCCGTACACGACGACGGGGCGCGCGTCGGCCGAGGGCTGGTGGAGCTTCTGCAATGCGCGGACGTGGGTCTCGGGTGGCTTCGTGTGGACGGGGTTCGATTATCGTGGCGAGCCCTCGCCCAACGAATGGCCGAACATCAGCTCGCAGTACGGCATTATCGATACCTGCGGCTTTCCCAAAGATTCGTTCTACTACTACCAGTCGTGGTGGACGGAAAAGCCCGTTCTGCATCTCTTTCCGCATTGGAACTGGCCGGGATTCGAGGGAAAGGAGATCGCGGTCTGGGTGTACTCGAACCTCGATCGCGTCGAGTTGTTCCTGAATGGCCAGAGCCTGGGCGCGAAAGAAATGAAGAGAGATTCTCACCTGGCCTGGACGGTGAAATACGCGCCGGGCACCATCGAGGCGCGCGGCTACAAAGGCGATGCGCAGTTGATGACGGCGAAACGCGAAACCACCGGATCGCCGGCGAAACTGGTGATGACGGTCGATCGCCGCGAGATTTCGGCCGACGGCGAGGATGTGGCGATGTTCGCCGTTGCGGTTCACGATGCGCAGGGCCGCGTGGTGCCGGTAACGGACAACGAGGTGACGTTCACGATCTCCGGCGAGGGCAAGCTGCTGGGCACGGGCAATGGCGATCCCACGAATCAACAGCCGGACAAGGGCGCGTCACGAATGGCGTTTTCGGGCCTGTGTATGGCGGTGGTGCAGTCATTGAAGACGGCGGGGAGCATCACGGTGGAGGCTTCTTCGCCAGGGCTGGATTCGGCGAGTATAACCATTGCGTCGAAATCTGTTCAGCTTCGCCCTCAGGTGGATCCTTGGCAGCGGGATGTACCCGAGGGCGAAGGCATTACTGGCGTTTGGAGGCCGGTACCCGGCTCGAGCGGCTTGACGGGCTTGATGGCGTTCTTCCTGGGCGACAGCACGATGGTGTATACGCTGCGCCAAAGCGGCAGCACTCTGACCGGCAACGTGGAAGGTAGCGCGGGCGGCTTCTTCGGCGGCAATGATGCGCCGGTGGAGATCGCCGAGGGCAAAGTAGACGGAGACAAGGTGTTTTTCAAGCTCGGCAACAGCACGTATTCCGGAAAGCTGAATAATGGCCGCATCGAGTTGGAGCGATCGATGGATCTGCGTTTTCTGGCGGTGCCGCCTTCGAATGCGCCAAAAGACGGCCTGGCGATTGGACCGCCCCCGGATGGGTCCGACCCCTCGCGCGGCGCGTCTTTGCGGTTGCCTTCGGCAGGAATCCCTGTCGTGTTGCGGCGCGCGCAGCGATAAATATGAAGCTTGATCTGGGTTGTTTCGGCGGCCTATCGCATCCCACCCTTTCAGCTCACCGTGGATGAGCTGAAAAGATGGGGCACCTCGCAGACCATGTGCGTAGCCGCTCGCTTCATGCGGCGAATAGGATGAACGCCGGACTGCCGACTGCTGTGTATTGGCCGGTGAATGCCAGAGCGCCCGTTTCGGGATGAATGCGAAAGCATGCGATGCTGTCGCCGTGCTGGTTGCAGGAGTAAAAGAACCGCCCCGTCGGATCGATGTTGCAGTGTCGCGGGTAATCGCCCATCGTCGGGCTCTCGCCAACCCGCGTGAGCTTTCCATCGGCGCCGACGGCAAAGACGGCGATCGAATCGTGAAGGCGGTTGGCGCCGTAGACAAATCTCCCGTCGTGCGACAGAACGATCTCAGAGCAGAAATTTGTGCCGGCGAAGCCCGGCGGCAGTGTCGAGATGGTCTGGCACGAGGTGAGCGCGCCGGATGCCGGATCGTACGCGAAGGCCGTGATCGTTGACGACTCTTCTTGGATCGAATAAAGCCACCGGCCATTGGGATGAAAGACGAAATGGCGCGGCCCATCGCCGGTGGCAAGCTCGACAAACGGTTGCGCGTTCGCAGGCGCGAGCTTTCCAGAAGCTGCGTCGAAGCGGTAGGTGTAAATCCTGTCCTGGCCCAGGTCG
>JASHTH010000398.1 GCA_030040655.1 Acidobacteriaceae bacterium
GCCACGGATCCGCAGGGCTCCCTGGCGGCCGGTGTGAAGGCCGACTACGCGCTCGGCCAGCGCATCGGCATCGAGCACACGCCGACGATCTGGGTGGTCACGGCCAATAGCAAGGGCGCGCCGTTTGTCGAAGTAGTGGACCGGACGAAGCTCTACCAACTCATTGACCAGGCGCTGGCGGATACGCGCACCGCGCAGAAGTAGCGCACCGAGTCAGCACGATGGGGTACGGGCTTCAGTTGTTCCGGGGGATGGTACTGGCTCCAGCCCCTACATTGCGGCATTGAATTTAAATTAAAGGCTTCGGCCCCCGAGGGGACTTGCGGGGCCCGTGCACCATCCTCTTCGCGCCCTTTGCGAAAAATGCGGGAGGATCGATGCCCACTCCAATCCGGGTGCTCTATCCTTGCCGCGTCTTTGTTTTTTGCGGCAAGGGTGGGATGCTCAATCTCCCGTCTGAATATTCACCAGCACTCCGTGTCCGCCCGGCGAAACGGTATTCGTCTGCGGGGCGCGCCAGTGGTCGATGTGGCTGATCTGGTGCACGCAACTGATGGTGCAGTTGGGCGCGCAGCTTTTGGCCGTCAAGAACTCGCGCTTCAGGTCCTTGCGCGAGTACTCGGCGATGGGCACTCCGGGATAGCCGCGCTGCTGTGAGCAGTAGTGCACCAGGCCGTCCTCGCAGATATATAAGTAGCGCGAGCCGGCGCGGCAGCGCCATTCGTTGGGCTGCCCCTGCGCAATCGCCTCCTGAAACCGGTTGAAGCGCGAGTAATTGGTCTTCGGCATGCGCCGCATCTCGAAGTAGACGCGCGCCTCGTCGGGCTTGAGCGGCTTGAGCTGCCCATCGCCGTCGTGGATGATGCCGATCGTCGACGTAAATCCGAGCGCGAGCGCCCGCCGCCCGATCACCAGCGCGTCGTTGGGGTTGCGAATGCCGCCGCCGACCACGGAGTTGATATTCACGTGGAACTCGGCGTGTGCGGCGAGCATCTCGAGCTTCTTGTCGAGCACTTTCAGGCTCTTCATCGACACGTCATCCGGCTCCAGGTTGTCGATGGAGATCTGCAAGTGATCCAGACCGGCCGTGTTCAGCCGCTCGATGCGCTCCACGTTGAGCAGGTAGCCGTTGGTGATCATGCCGGCCAGCGCGCCCACGCGCCGGATGCGGCGGATCACGCCGTCGAGCTCGGGATGGGTGAGCGGCTCGCCGCCCGAGATGGTGATGATGCTCGTGCCCAGCCGGCCCAGGTGGTCGATGCGCCGGTTCATCTCCTCGATGGGCACCGGCTTCGACACCTTGTCGTACTCGTTGCAGTAGGCGCAACTCAGATTGCAGAAGCGCATGGGCACAATCTGCGCCATCACCGGATGCGAGGTGAACGCCAGCGCCCGGCCCACAATCGCTATTTCGCGCGCCTTGCGCGCCGCCGCCTTCAGCCGGCCTTGGAGCGTCGATCTGCGGGGCGTAGCCATCTCATTCCATTGAAACATATTCGAGCTTGAAGAGTGCAAACTCCTCCGGATTCCCTGGAACTGCGCAATGCGCCTTGATGGATGTATATAACCAGATGACAATCGATATATACATGGAGAATCGCCGTGGCCGGAACCCTCACATCGATTCGTCTCGATAAGAAACTCGCCGACGAGGTGAAGACAGCGCTCGGCGTGAAAACGCGCACCGAGGCCGTGCATATCGCGCTCAAGGAATTGGCCGCCCTGCATCGATTCAAGAAGCTGATGGCCAAAACCGGAGGCAAGCTCAAATTCGCGGGAAGCGATGAGTGAGTACGCGGTATTCGACACGCCGGTGCTGATCGACAACTGGCGAACGAATCGGCATGCCCGACGGATGGCCGAATTCGGCCTGCTCATCCGGAATTGCTCGGTGGTGCTCGCCGAGCTCTGGCGGGGAGCCACCGAACCCGAGGAACATGAAACCCTCCGCATCCTCGAGAAGAGCCACGCCGTCCTCACGCCCGCGCCGAACCACTGGATCGAATCCGGGCACATTCTCGCAAAGCTTCGGGATGAGAAAGGCTTCGAGCCGGCGAAACTGCGCGACCTGCACTTTGACGTGCTGATCGCCCTCACCGTGCGCTCACACGGTGCTCGCCTCATTACGCCCAATCGCGCCGCCTTCGAGCTGATCCGCGAATACCGGGATTTCAAGCTGGAAGTGTGGTAGACGCGTGGTTGGAACCGCGCGGACTGACATCGACTTTGCTATCCCAGGTTTGTTCGAGCCGGCGGACCTGGGAGGGCATCGTATTGAATCTGCCGACTGCGGACTCATACCATGGAGACGGCGCCGAGGAGCTTTCAACCGCGATTACGCGCTCCAGGTGGCACTGAAAGCGGGAAACGCATGGCGATCGCAGTTTTTGCTCCATCTGTCATGAGAATCGGCGCGGGCGCAATTTCTGAAGCGTCGAGCGTTCTGAAGGGTATGGAAGTCAACCACCCTCTTATCGTGACGGATGCGTTCCTGGTGCGCTTGGGGTTGGCGGAATCTCTGCGGCGGCAGCTCGAGAAAGCAGGTTTTGCCTGTAGCGTTTTTTCCGAAACCGTGCCGGATCCGACCACTGAGGCAGTAGCGGCGGGCCTGCGAGCTTTCCAACAAGGCGAGCATGACGCCCTGGTGAGTTTGGGCGGCGGAAGCTCGATCGATTCGGCAAAGGCGATTGGCATGCTTGCTTCGAATGGCGGCCGTGTTCGCGATTTCAAAGTGCCGAACGAGATTCCGAGAAAAACTCCGCCCCACCTGGCGATTCCCACGACTGCCGGCACGGGGTCCGAGGTGTCACGCTTTACCGTCATCACCGATTCGGAAACCGATGAGAAGATGCTTATCGCCGGCGCTCCGCTGGTGCCGAATGCAGCGATCGTGGATTTTGAATTGTCGATGAGCATGCCCCCGAGGCTGACAGCGGACACCGGCACCGATTCGCTGACCCACGCAATCGAGGCGCACGTAAGCCGTAAAGCCAACGCCTTTGCCGATGCTTTTGCGATGACGGCGATGAAAACCATTTGGACGGAGCTGCCGATTGCGTTTCGCGAACCGGGCAATCGTCGCGCGCGCGAATCCATGATGCTGGCTGCGACGCAGGCCGGAATGGCCTTCTCGAATGCATCCGTTGCCCTGGTTCATGGAATGAGCCGGCCGATCGGAGCGCATTTTCATGTACCTCACGGACTTTCCAACGCCATGCTCCTTCCCGCCGTTACCGCGTTCTCGGTGAAAGCAGGCGAGAGTCGCTACGCAGAATGCGCCCGCACCATGGGAGTTGCGAATCCATCGGATTCCGACGCCAATGCGGGGAGGAAGCTGATCGACGCGCTATTCGAGCGGAATCGAGATCTCGAAGTGCCCTCACCGAAAAAGTTCGGCATCCCCGAGGAGCACTACTTCGCGCTGATTCCGATCATGGCAAAACAGGCATTGGATTCAGGTTCGCCAAGCAACAATCCGCGCATCCCAAGCAGCGAAGAAATCGAGGAGATCTATCGGTCCGTCTGGGCGTGATTTTTCACTCGACCGCCAGGGAGGGTCGACTCGACGATCGGGACGCTGAGCCGGAATGGCGCGAACAGCCTGAACCCGGATGGGACCGGAAGGGATCCAGGAATCGATCCTTCGGCCGGACGGCTCGAAGACGAATTCTGCGCGGTCGATGGGGAAGGCTTCGATTGGATATCGCGGGATACCCGATAAGCTCGCCAAGGAATCGAGACTCAAAATAATAGGTCTCAAGGGCGAGATTCCGTTGTATTGCTCCACCGATGGCGGAATTCACGACCAATCCGCAGCGTGTCGATCCCTACAAGAACTTCAAGTTCCGCGTCAAGTGGGCTGGGCGCTACATTGCCGGCGTCTCGCGTATCTCGGGTCTCAAGCGCACCACCGAGGTCGTGGATTACCGCGAAGGCGGCGACCCCTCCACCAGCCTCAAATCGCCCGGCCGGACGCAGTTCGAGCCCATCACGCTGGAGCGCGGCATTACCGAAGACATGTCGTTCGAAGACTGGGCCAACCTGGTGTGGATGTACGGCGCTGCGCTCGGCTCCGAGGTCGCGCTCAACGAATTCCGCAAGGACATTTACGTTGAGTTGCTGCACGATGCCGGGCAGTTGGTGCGCGCGTACAACGTCTACCGCTGCTGGCCGTCCTCGTACACGGCACTGCCCGATCTCGACGCCAACGGCAACGCGATCGCCATTGAACACATCAAGCTGGAAAACGAAGGCTGGGAGCGCGATACGAACGTGGCACCGCCGACGCAACCTCAGTCCTGAGGCGTAGCCGCTGCTTCCGCCTCGGCCCACTCCTCGTCGCTGAGCTTCAATCCCGCCGCGGCGATGTTCTCCTCAAGATGGACGACCTTCGATGTGCCGGGAATGGGCAAAATGACCGGCGAACGGCGCAGCAGCCAGGCTATCGAGAGTTGTGCCACGCTCGCTCCGTGGCCATCCGCGAGCCGCGCCAGCGCAGCGGCCGCCGGGTGGTCGGGCCGGAAAATCTTGCCGCCGGCGATGGGGTACCAGGGCAAAAAACCGATGCCGCGTTCCTCGCACCAAGCGAGTGTCTTCTCATGCCGCCGATCAGTGAGGCTATAGCGGTTCTGAACAGAGACGATCGGCACGATCTTCTGCGCTTCTTCGATCTCATTCGGCGTCACCTCGCTCAGCCCGATGTGGCGGATCTTGCCCTGTTGCCGCATGAGACTGAGCGCGCCCAGGCTCTCCTCGAGCGGCGTCCGCGAATCGATGCGATGAAGCTGGTATAAATCGATGCGCTCGAGCTTGAGCCGGCGCAGGCTCATTTCCACGCACTGAATCAGGTAGCCGGCGCGGCCCACGTACTCGGTTTTGGCGGGCCCCTGGCGCGTGACGCCGCCCTTGGTGGCGATGACGAGGCCCTGCGGAAACGGCGCCAGCGTTTCGCCGATGATCCGCTCGGCGATCTCGGGTCCGTAGGCATCGGCGGTGTCGATGAGCGTAACGCCCAGCTCCACGGCGCGTCGCAGCACGCGTTTCGCTTCTTCCGGATTGGCCGGCTCGCCCCACGCGCCCTCGCCCACCAGACGCATGGTTCCGTAGCCCAGCCGGCGAACCGGAAGGTCGCCGCCGATTCGGAAGGTGCCGCTCGCGGCGGCAGAGAGCGTTTGCGGTGTCATGCTGGATTCGATGCTATGCCACGCGGTCCAGAGTTCTCCACATCACGAGCGCTGAGGTCTCTGCGGTGCGATCCGATCGGCAGCGCGTTGGCTTCTTCCCGGGGCTAAAGCCCGCCGGTGGTTTTGCGGCAAGGAATGTACGGGCTGAAGCCCGTACCCTCCACGCAGTGCTGTTTGCCCCAATGGGCCGCAACCGGAACACAACTCCGACCGGGTGCGTATTCTATAGAGTCACAGGCAAGGAGCCGGCGATGAGCAGTGTTCCGTATCCGACCGCGCAAGCGGTTTTTTACCAGCAGTACGAGGCGGTGCGCCGGGACGAAGTCGTCGGCGTGCTGCTGGCGCTGTTCCTCGGCACCTTCGGCGTTCACCACTTCTATTTGCGCCGCACCGGCCTGGGCATCCTTTACTGCGTCTTCTGCTGGACCAGCATTCCCACCTTCCTCGGCTTCATCGAGTGCTTCTTCATGCCGGCGCGCGTGCGCGAGTTCAACGCCATCCAGGCCGCGGGGATTGCGGCCACGCTGGGCATCCCCATGCCGGGCTTCGGCCAGCCGGTCAATGTCACTGTGAACGTGCCGCCAGCCGGGGCGGGTGCTCCGGCTGCGGGCTTTGTCGCCACGCCGGCGTCTGGCTTTGTAGCGCCTTCGGCTGCGGGCTTTGTCGCCATGCCGCCTGCCGGCGCAGCCACCAGCTGCCCGCGCTGCCGGCGAAGCAATCCTGCGGGGTCGCGGTTCTGCGGAGGGTGCGGCAACGCGCTGCAATGACTTCGGCTTTCATCTACGAAAGGACTCGGCGATTCCTGAAACGATGAATACTGCACAGATCGCGCTAATTCCGAGGAGGATCCACATCTCCGCCTGAGCTCGCTTGTCGCGTCTGAAATGCCCGATCCAACTTAGCCGCAAGACTCCAAAGCCCATGCCAAAATCGAAAACTGGGTTTGAACGTTCCCCATGCGCCGCGTTGCCGACGGGCGCGAACAGAATCTCCAATATCAATGGAATCTCTTACATATTCGCGTGGCCGGCGCGCATCGCCTCATTGAACTGCGGCTTGGTGAAGTTCAGCGCGGCTTCGAGCCTCGACTGGTACTCGGCCGCGCGCGCCATCAGCGCGGCCGTGGCGGTGGCGAA
>JASHTH010000051.1 GCA_030040655.1 Acidobacteriaceae bacterium
CTTCGCGGTGCGCGGCAAAACGTGCTCGAGCTCGAACCGGTGCAGCAGGCGCGAGGCGCCCCCAAGGCCATTCGCCGAGTAGCCGCCATAAAACACAGGCGATTCGAGGCTCTCGCCGGCGTGCAGCACATAGCCGAAGTCGAACGGATTGAACCCGCCGGTAATGCGCACCGCGTCGAGCTGGTCCTGCTCTACGGTGATGCGCCACGAGCCGCTCCACGCCAGCGCGCCAAACCAGACTTCACCGTGCTCTTCGCCGGGATCACCGGTCTGGATGGCGAACCACGGGTTGGCCTGATGACCGGTCGAGCCGCGCCGGCTCTCGATGACGCGCGCGCCGGGATGGATCGGTTCCTGAGTCAGGTTCCATTCGCCCGCCCAACGGCCGGTGAGGTAGTTCAGCGTGTAATGCGCCGACGGCAGCGCCCACGCCGCGGCGGCAGCCTGCTCGATGGTGACCGGCTCTTTGCTCCGGTTCTCGATCGCCGCCGATCGCGCAAGAATGCCGCTCTCTGGATCCATGTGGTAATGCAGCGTCACGTAAATGGGGCGCTCGATGTCTTTAAGCACGACATCGAATCCGTTCTCCGCGGGTCGATGGCTCTCGTAGTGCAGCACAAGGTCGCGGTTGCCGTCGGCAAACGTGATCTTGAGAGCCGGCTCGACGAAAAGCCCCGCTCCCCAGCCGGCGTACTCCTGTGGCGTGTTGGTGTAGGAGGAGTCGAACGAAGCCCATTCCGGCATGGGCTGCGCGTCCGGGAAGGTATCAGAGACGGCGAGCCTCCCGCCCCAGTAAAGCTGCTGCAGTTCGCCCCGCGAATTTACGCCGAAGACGTAGGAGACGTTGCCGCCGTCGAGGCGAAAGACCTTGGTGGCTGGATAGAAGCCGGCGTTCGAGCTTTGCGCGTGAGCCATAAAGACTAGACCGAAGAAGAGGGGCAATCGAGAAAGAGTTTTCAGCATGGGCAATTCCGCGATTTCGAGACGAATCAGAATAGCATCGGCTCAGCTCGGCTCGTCGGGAGGGAACGAACCGGCGACGGTTCGCCGGGGTGATTTGGAGTGGGGTCACGTTCCGATGCCGGTTTCCCGCTGCAGATACGCTGGAACGGAGATTCGTCCCTGTTCTCCGGACATTCATTCCCAGGATTCACATGCCTTCGCGCATCATCGGCTATCCTGTGAACACGTCCAGGAGGTCGCCCGGATGCTATCTCCCGCCGTTACACCGCCAGTCTGTCCTACGCCGGTTGAAAAGATCGCCGAGGCGCTCGACCGCATCGGGCCGCTGCATGGGCTCCCCTACGAGGATCGCCTGTGGCTGGCGCAGCATGGCGAGGAGTTCGTGGCCGAGGCCGGCGACGTGCTCTTCGAAGAAGGCGCTCCGGCCGAGCGCATGATCCTGATCATCAAAGGGGAGATTCACGTCCGCCGGCAGCAGGGCGGACCCATGACGCTGTTCATTGGCCGCGCCGGACAGATGACCGGCCTGCTGCCGTTCTCGCGCATGAAAAGCTTCGGCGGCCAGGGATTCGCCGTCTCGCCAGTGTGGGCCCTGGTCATTCCCAAGGAGCTCTTTCCCGAGATGCTGGCCGCCATTCCGTCCATGGCGCAGCGCGTGGTCTCCACGCTGCTCGACCGCGTGCGCGAAGTCACCCGCATGGAACAGCAGGCCGAGAAGCTCTCTGCTCTGGGCAAGCTGGCCGGCAATTTGGCTCACGAGCTGAACAACCCGGCATCCGCAGCCCAGCGCGCCGCCGCGAGCCTGGTCATCGAGCTCAACGCGAACCGGACGAATCGATTCAAGCTGGTCAATCTCTGCCTGAGCGAAGATCAGATCCGCGGCATCGAGGCCTGGGAGCAGAAGGTGCTTGCCCGCAAGCCGGAGGACGGTCGCAGCGCCCTTGCGATCATCGGCGGCGAGGAATCGATCCGCAAGTGGCTGACCGGGATCGGCAGCCCTGAGATCTGGGAGATCGCTCCGCAACTGGCCGAGCAAGGCATCACGATCGACGACCTCGAAGAGCTACGCTCTCTGCTCCGCGACAACGAGATCTGCGTTGCCCTGGGCTTCTTCGCCCGCTACCTGCGCACATCGCGCGCGGTGGAGACGCTGGTCAACTCGTCCGCACGAATTTTCGACCTGATCAGCGCCGTGAAAACCTATTCCTCCATGGATCGCGCGCCGATCCTGGAAGTGGATGTGCCGGCGGGCCTGGACGCCACGCTGCAAATGTTCCAGTCGCGCATGACCCATGTGACTGCGGTGCGGGACTACGAGCCCGATCTGCCCTCAATCAGCGCCTACGGCGGGGAGCTGAACCAGGTGTGGACGGCTCTGATCGAAAACGCGCTCGACGCCATGGGAAATCAGGGCGAGCTTAAGCTCGCTTGCCGGCTCGAGGCCGACATGATCCTGGTGGAGATCTGGGACTCCGGCCCGGGCATACCGCCGGAGTTGCAGGATCGTATCTTCGAACCGTTTTTCACCACCAAGGCGCCGGGGCAGGGCCTGGGACTGGGCCTGGACAACGCCATGCGCATCGTGCGCAAGCATAAGGGCCACCTGAGCGTGCGCTCCGAGCCGGGCTCGACGTGCTTCCGGGTGCGCCTGCCGCTCTCGCAGTTGCAAGCCTATTGAAGGGCTTTTTGAATGAAACCAACCGAGCGCATCGAGACCGAGCGGCTGCTATTGCGCAAGCCGCAGGCCGACGACGCCGACGAGATCTTCCGGCGCTACGCCAGCGATCCCGAGGTAACGCGCTACCTGAGCTGGCCGACACATCGCAGGCTGGAGCAGACGCAGGCTTTTCTGCAATGGAGCGAGGAAGACTGGGAGCGCTGGCCGGCGGGCTCGTACCTGATATTTGAGCGCGGCGCAGGGCACCGACTGCTGGGCGGGACGGGAATTGCGTTCCAGACGCCGGCGCTGGCCGTGACGGGATACGTTTTCGCCCGGGACGCCTGGGGTCAGGGATTTGCCACCGAGGCGCTCGAAGCCATGGTCAAGCTTGCCCGTTCCTGCGGCGTAAAGCGCCTGGTTGCGGTCTGCCACCCGGATCACCGGCCCTCGGCGCGGGTGCTGGAAAAGTGCGGCTTCCTGCTCGACCCGGATCGCCGCGATCCGTTCGAGTTCCCCAACCTCAAACCGAAGAAGCGCTGGAATGCGTTGACCTACGTCCGCAATCTTTGAATGCTGCGGCGGCGGTGAAGCACGCGGCCCTCGTTGCCGCCTTACCGGGGCCAGAAGATCGAGATGGAGCCATCGTCCGCGTTGGCCGTGATCAGCTCTGCGCGGCGGTCGCCGGTCAGCCGGGCGGCGGCGACGGCGCCCCATCCGCCTTTGAATGGGATTGAGGACGCGGTATAGCTCCCGTTTGGGCTTCGATCGTAGAGCATCAGGCTCCGGCTCTGCGCGCAAGCGACTGCAATCGTCTGCCTCCCGTTCCCTTCCAGGTCGCCCGCGGTTATGCTGTTGGGTCCTCGGCAATCGCCCAGCGACAACGGCGTTCCGGGCATCGGCTTGAATGCGCCTTTGCCGTCGCCGGCCAGCACCGTAACCACGTTTTCCGAGGGGCCGGCGATGTCGCGTTGATACGGAATGATGGCAAGGTCGGCATTGCCGTCGCCGTTTAGGTCGCCCACATAGTCCTGCCAGGGCTTCGCGCCCGCCGCGAACGGAGAACCTGAAGCTTCGTGAAAGCCGCCTTGGCCGTCGCCCAGCAGGATGGTAACGGTGCCGTCGTCGAGGTTGGTGGTCACGATGTCGGGAAGGCCGTCGTGGTTGAAATCGGCCGAGCGCAGGCGCTCATAAGGGCGCCGGCCGACGTTGAAGTATCGACCGGGCAGGTGAAGCCCTCCTTTGCCGTCGCCCAGGAGCAACTCAATCCGGTTGTCAGCCCAGCTATCGGTCACCACATCCTGCATGCCATCGGAATTGAAGTCCGCGACCACGACGGCGTGCGGATGAGGGTTGGAATGCAC
>JASHTH010000399.1 GCA_030040655.1 Acidobacteriaceae bacterium
TAGGAGTCTTTCCGCAACCTCTTTAGTCGTGCCGAAAGAACTCCAATAGGATGGGGTTTTAACTCCTAAATCCGAAAGTGGGTCACCTGCAATCCGAACAGCAATTTACCTAGCGTGGAGTAACAGAAGTTGGTCGCATCATTCTGCGGATTCAGCCGCAGATCCTTCGCCTACGTTTGGCCCAAAATCGGGCCAAACGTAGCTCAGGATGACCACGGAATGCATATTGCGAACCTCGGTTACAGGACATTGGTCTTACGTGGTACTCTCTTTTCCGGCGATAAACACGCGCGGCCGGTTCGCCGCGGCGACGAAGTACGCCAACTCACGATAGTCGGTGAACTCGTGGATGAGAAAATCGGCCTGCTTGCCCGGTTCCAGTGAACCGACGCGATCTCCAAGCCCGAGGCTCCATGCCGCGTTGATCGTGGCCGCGCTCAGGGCCTCGGCAGGCGAAAGGCGCATCTCAAGGCAGGCGAGCGACAGGATGAACGGCATGGATGGGACAGGCGAGGAGCCGGGATTGAAATCCGTGGCCAGCACGATCGCCAGGCCCTGATCGATCATTTTGCGAGCCGGAGGGTAGTTTGTACGGCTCAGGGCGAAGACCGATCCGGGCAGCAGAATGGGCTGCACTTGGGCTTCGCGCAGCGCGAGCAGCGTCTCCTCGGTGACGGTCTCGAGATGATCCGCAGTCGCAGCGCCCAACTCTGCCGCAAGCGCCGCGCCCGTGCCCGCCCGAAACTGCTCGGCATGAACGCGCAGGCCGAGCCCGTACCGTTTTGCCGCCATGAGCACGGTGCGCGTCTCTTCGACGGTGAAGGCGTGGTCGTCACAAAAGGCGTCGCAGTAGCGCGCCAGGCCGGCGGCGGCAACTTCGGGGATCAGCTCTTCGGCGATGAAGCGGACGTACTCCGCACGGCGGTCTTTGAACTCCGGCGGAACGGTGTGCGCGGCCAGCAGTGTGGGAACTACTTGAGTGGGACCATCGTCATTGAGCCGCTGGATCACGCGGAGCATTTTGAGTTCGGTCTCGCGATCGAGCCCGTAGCCGGACTTCGCTTCCATGGTCGTCGTGCCGGTGCGCATCATCCAGTCGCGATGCCGGCGCGCTGCGGCGAGTAGATCGTCTTCGCTGGCTGCTCGAGTCAGCGCGACGGTGCGCAGAATGCCTCCGCCGGCCGCCGCGATCTGCTGATACGTCGCGCCGGCGATGCGCTGCTCGAACTCCGCCGCGCGATTGCCGGCAAAGACAAGATGCGTGTGCGCGTCGACAAATCCCGGCGTGACGGAGCGGCCTTCGGCGTCGATCACCTCGGCGCCAGGGACCGCGCTCCGCCGAATCTCCGCATCGGTTCCGACAGCGGCGATTTTGCTCCCCTCGATCAGCAGTGCGGCGCTTTCGACAATGCCAAGATCGCGTAGCTCCGCGCTCACGCGGGGCCGTGCAGGACCGGCGAGGGTGACTAATTGCCCGATGTTGACGATGACGGTTGGCATCTGAGCGGAACTAGCGAAGTTGGCTGAGATTTTGGCTGATGCGGTTGAGGTTCCCGCTTTCCCAGAGCCGGGAGTCGGCGTCGTCACACCGGGAGCGAAAACCTGTCGCTTGGGCGCACGGATTGGCCGCGGCGATTTGAGGACGACCGACCCCTTTTGAAGGCGATTTCGGGGGAATTCGCGGGCAAAGCGGGCCAGTTTTCCTGGGAAAAGGCCAGGTATTTCGTAAGGATTTGGGGGTACCTCTCTGACGTTCTGTTGAAATCACATTGGTTATGCCGGATAGGATAGGGGGCTTGGGTATAAGCGGGGGTAGGGGGTACGTAGTTTTCGCGTTTTTGCCGCCCCGAGATGGGGCGGTTGCGATGTGGGTGAAGGGTTGCATAGAAACATTGTGCGCCAGGAGGGGGAAATTATGTGCAAGCAGTTGTCAGGGGTCAGGAATTAGGGAGTAGTGAAAGAGTGAAGAAGTGAGAGAGTGAGGGAGTGAAGGGGTGGAGGAGTAAGGGAGTAAGGGAGTCAAGGAGGGTTACTTGCGGGATTGCGGCTCGGGGTTGGCGTGGGTTGGGGTTGGGGCGAGCCCGCTGGGCGAGATCCGGCGACACGGTTTGCGGGCGGGAGGGGCGCGTGGCTTCCCGCACTAGCAGGGCTGGATTGGGGCACCCAGTTCGTCGGTAGGGTGGGCCGCCCGCCGTTGAATGCTAACTTACGCGAGTGGATACTACCGTACCGGATTTCTGGTAACATCGTCTCAAACTTATCTTTGGGCAAACCTATTCGTCGAGTAGCGCCGGATTTCAGGAGGTGCGGCTCATGACGACTGTGCGAACTCTGCCCCGTCAATTGTTCCCGTTTGTGCTACTGAGGATACTGTTGCTGCTTGCGGCGTTCGCCGGCTTCGGCGCCGCTCACGCCCAGTCAGGGCAGTGGACCTGGATGGGTGGGAGCGCCACTCTGGGGAGCAACTGCTACTTCGTAGGGAACAATCAAGTTTGTGGCCAGCCAGGTATCTACGGTTCTTTGCGTATGCCCTCCGCGGGAAACATTCCCGGGAGCCGCGGGGGCGCGGCGGCCTGGACTGACCGGGATGGTAAATTCTGGCTGTTTGGAGGCTGGGGCTTCGACGCCGGGGGAGCAAGTCTCGTTAATCTGGACGACCTCTGGGAGTTCGATCCGTCAACGAACGAGTGGGCGTGGATGGGCGGAAGCAGCACCGCCGGCGACAAAGGCGGCCGGCCTGGAGTTTACGGCAAGTTGGGAACGCCGGCTGCCGGAAACATCCCCGGAAGCCGCGGTTACGGAGTTGCCTGGACCGACGACAGCGGAGATTTCTGGCTCTTCGGAGGTTACGGATACGATGCCGACGGCAGCATCGGCTTTCTGAACGACCTCTGGGAGTTCGCTCCGTCTACGAAGGAATGGACCTGGATGAGCGGCAGCCGTACGCTTCCTAGCTGCGGATTCCCAAAATATTGCGGCCAGCCGAGCGTCTTCGGAACAAAAGGCTCGCCTGCGGCCGCAAACGTTCCCGGCGGCCGTGGAAGTTCCGTGAGCTGGGTTAGCGGCGGCGACCTCTGGCTGATCGGAGGTCTGGGCGCCAATTCCGGATCTGAAACCGCTGAGTTGGACGACCTGTGGAAGTTCAACGTGTCCACCCGGGAGTGGACCTGGATCGGCGGAAGCGATACTCTCGCTCAGGATTCGGTCTATGGCGCCTTGCGAGTTCCCGCGCCCGGGAACTTTCCCGGAGACCGTGATTACTCGTTCGGTTGGACCGATGCGAGCGGCAATCTCTGGCTCTTCGGAGGAAACGATGAGTGGATCGGCGTCTTTGGCACACTTGACGATCTCTGGGAGTTCAGCCCTTCCACGAACGAATGGGCGTGGATGGGGGGAAACAGCAACGTGGGCCCGAACCTAAACTCCTGGCCCGGTATCTACGGCAAGTTAGGAGAGCCAGCAGCGGGGAACACTCCGGGAGCCCGCCAGAGTTCGGTGAGCTGGACTTACAGCAGCGGCAATCTCTGGCTGTTCGGGGGCTGGGGCTTCGATGCCGACGACAATGGCGGTTATCTCAATGACCTTTGGGAATTCAATCCTTCCACCGACGAGTGGGTATGGATGGGCGGAAGCAGTTCGGTAGTGTTTGACCCCACGTCACAGTACAACTGCATAGCCATGGAGAACCCCTGTGGCCAGCCAGGGGTGTACGGAGCCTTGGAAGAACCTGCTCCCAGTAACATCCCCGGAGGTCGCGACGAAGCTGCCGTGTGGACGGACAGTAGCGGTAATCTGTGGCTTTTTGGCGGCTACGGCATGGATTCCAAAGATAATGCCGGCTGGCTCAACGACCTGTGGACTCTTGAATTCAAGCCGCTGGCCGCCTCGCCAACCTTCAGCGTGCAAGCAGGTACCTACGCGACCGCGCAGACCGTAAGCATCGCGGATACAACGCCTGGCGTCGCGATCTACTACACCCTCGATGGCAGTACGCCGACCAGCAGGTCGGCGAAGTATGCAGACCCGATCAAAATTGCCACGGCAACCACGGTAAAGGCAATTGCCGAAAAAGATGGATATTTCAATAGCGCGGTGACAACGTCGACCTACTACATCGGAATGCCCGCCACGCCAGTCTTCAGTCCGCCGCCGGGTGTCTACGCTACCGCGCAAACTGTGAAACTGTCTGACGCAACGACTGACGCCGTAATTTATTACACCTTGAATGGAAGCACTCCATCGAGCAGCTCAGCGAAGTACGCGGGAGCGATTCCTGTTGCACAATCCGCGACATTGGAGGCGATTGCAGAGACCACAGGCCTCACGAATAGTAAGGTTGCCATCGCGGCTTACACTATCCTGAAGCCGCAGACTATTACGCTTACTAAGCTGCCGCCCCTAATGACCTATGGCGTTAAGCCGATGAAACTTACGGCTACTGCGAGCTCCGGACTCCCGGTGACGATCACCGTGACTGGGCCGGCCACGTGGAAGGACGGCCTGCTCACCATCACCGGCGGGGGCCTAGTGCTGGTTGACGCGAATCAAGCCGGGAATGACATCTACGGGCCGGCGCCGGAAGCCCGCACCAAAATGGAGGTCCAGCCGGCGCCACAAACGATCACATTCCAGCCGCTGCCCAGCCCCGTCACTTATGGTGTCAAGCCTATCGCCCTGAAGGCGACAGCCAGTTCCGGCCTCCCGGTTGGGTTCGCAGTTCAATCGGGCCCGGGCCAAATCGACGGGAAGACGCCCAGCGAGATCCTTCAGATCACTGGGGCGGGGTCGGTCTTTGTGAACGCGTATCAAATGGGCAACAAAGACTACAGGGAGGCGCACGAGGTGCAGCAGGGCACTTACGTGGAGCAGGCCAACCTGACCGTTCAGGCGAATAACATCACGATCAAGAAGGGCCAGGCTATTCCATCAACACTGACATACACAATGAGCGGATTCGTCAACGGCGACACGCCGGCAACAGCCACCAGCGGCATTCCCTACTTGAGCACCACCGCGACTTCAACTTCGCCGGACGGCACATACCCCATCTACATCAGCAGCGGCACGCTCGTCTCTCCCAATTACCAATTCACATTCGTTGCCGGGGTATTGACCATCCAGTCCCAATAAGCAAGTTGGAGATATTGCAGAGCGGGTGGGCCGGCCTTAGTTTTTGGAGACGCTCGCTCCACCGCAAGTGAGGGTGCAAATAGGCGTGCTCCGTCCCGGCTTTGCACGACGCTCAAGGATTTGAATCAGTCTGCGCCTCGCTCGCGCTGCGCGGCGCAGCCATCGTTCATGATTTCGCCATTGGGATGCGGATGCCTTTTTCGCGTGCCGTTTGCTGCGCCAGCTCATAGCCCGCGTCCGCGTGCCGCGCCACGCCGATGCCGGGATCGTTGTTGAGCACGCGCGCGATGCGCTGCGACGCATTCGCCGAGCCGTCGGCTACAGTGACCTGGCCGGCGTGCAGCGCGTAGCCTATGCCCACGCCTCCGCCGTGATGGAAGCTCACCCAGCTCGCGCCCGAGGCCGTGTTGAGCGCGAAGTTGAGCAGCGGCCAGTCGGCGATGGCGTCCGATCCGTCGAGCATCTTCTCGGTTTCGCGGTAGGGGCTGGCCACCGAGCCGGCATCGAGGTGATCGCGGCCCATGGCAATCGGCGCCGAGAGCTCGCCCTTGCGCACCAGCTCGTTCATCGCCTCGCCCATCTTGGCGCGGTCACCGAACCCCAGCCAGCAGATACGCGCCGGCAGTCCCTGGAAGGCAAACCGTCCGCGCGCCAGCCGCAGCCAGCGCGTGAGGATCGCGTTGTCGGGGAAGAGCTCGAGCGCCAAGTCGTCGGTGCGAGCAATGTCTCTTGGGTCTCCCGACAGCGCGACCCAGCGAAACGGACCCTGCCCCATGCTGAAGAGCGGGCGAATGTACTCGGGCACGAAGCCGGGGATGAGAAACGCGTCGGCGCAACCGGCGTCACAGGCAAAGCGGCGGATGTTGTTGCCGTAGTCGAAGGC
>JASHTH010000400.1 GCA_030040655.1 Acidobacteriaceae bacterium
CAGAACGCAGTGCCGGACCGCATCTCCGGCATCGGCGTCAGTTGTGGCAGTCCGCTGGATCCGGTGGCCGGCGTGATCCAGTCGCCGCCGAATCTCGCTACATGGATCGACGTACCCATTGTTGAAATCCTCGCGCGCGAATTTTCATGCCCGGTGAGCCTTGAGAACGACGCTAACGCCGGTGCCTTAGCCGAGCACCGTTACGGCGCCGGTCGCGGATGTCAGCACATGCTCTTTCTGACCATGGGTACCGGCCTCGGCGCCGGCATCATCGCCAATGGCTGTCTCTATCGCGGCGCCAACGATTCGGCCGGCGAGATAGGCCACGTGAGGCTTACGCGAACCGGTCCGGTCGGCTATCGCAAGCAAGGGTCGGTGGAAGGCTGGGCAAGCGGCGGCGGAATGGCGCACGTGGCCGAACGCGAGCTTGAGGCCGCGCGCCGGCGCGGGCAGTCGTCGATGCTGATCGACCGACCCGAAGGCCGCGTCGACGCGCGCGATGTGCTGCGTGCGGCGCACGCCGGAGACAAGCTGGCGCTGCGTATCGCGGCGATCTGCGGGCGCAAACTCGGCGAAACGCTGGCCATTCTCATCGATATCCTCAACCCCGAACGAATCGTCATCGGCGGCTTGGCCATGCGCTTTGGCGAGCTCGTGCTCGGGCCCGCTCGCAAGTGGATGCACCGGGAAGCGCTCGCCCACGCCGCCGCGGCCTGCGAAGTTGTTCCCGCTCAGCTCGATGAGCGCATCGGCGATGTGGCCGCGCTGTGCGTGGCGCTGGAAGCCGCAGGCTGGCCGGAAAGTCCATAGCGTAAGCGTCGAAGGCGCCGAGAAACGACAATCCGTATACTGGAATCACCCGCGATGACCACGCATCTCGACACCATTCTCGCTCGAACCCGCGCCAATGTTGACGAGACAAAGGCTCGCGTACCGCTTTCCGCGCAGGAAAACCGTGCAAGGTCTCATGAGCCGCGCGGATGGACCAAGGCACTGCGCCGGAAAGCTTCTGAAGGCGCCGCAGTCATCGCAGAGATCAAGAAAGCATCGCCCTCTCGTGGATTGATCCGCGCCGATTTCGATCCGGCTGAGCTCGCGCAAAGGTATTTCGCGGGCGGCGCCGCGGCGCTTTCCGTCCTCACCGACGAGCCGTTTTTCCGGGGAACCCTGCGCCACCTGGAGCTCGCCTCCGCGGCCGCGCCGCTTCCCTGTCTGCGCAAGGATTTCATAGTCGACGAGTATCAGATCGTTGAAGCTCGCGCGCACTCGGCCGATGCAATCCTGCTCATCGCCGCGGCGCTCACCGACTCCGACTTGAAACAGTTCGCGCAGGTTGCGCGCGGCATGGCGCTCGATGTCCTGGTCGAAGTGCACACGGCCAAAGAGCTCGAGCGCGTGCTGGACACCTTGGGCCTGAGCGGCGCCGACGCCATCGGCGTGAACAACCGCGACTTGAAGACGCTCGAAGTGCGCCTCGAAACTTCCTTCGAGCTCATCGACCGGATTCCGCAAGGAGTCGTGCGCATCGCCGAAAGCGGCATTTCTTCGCCCGACGATCTTGCCCGCCTGCGCGCTGCCGGCTTCGATGCATTCCTGATCGGCGAAAGCCTCATGCGCCAGCCCGACCCGGGCGCGGCGCTCGCCAAGCTTCTTGCTCGAGCGGTCGTGACGCAATGACCCTCTGGATCAAAATCTGCGCCACGACCTCTTTCAAGGACGCGCGTCTCGCTGCCGAGGCCGGCGCCGACGCGATCGGCTTCGTCTTCGCGCCCAGCCTGCGCCGGGTCACAGCGGTTCAGGTCGCGGCCATCGTTCCGAACCTGCCTCCTGAGATCGAAAAGATCGGTGTCTTCGTCGACGCAGCCTTCGAGGAGATCGAAGGCACGATGCGCGCTTGCGGGCTCACCGGCGTGCAACTCCACTCAAACGCCGATGATGACATGCCGCGGCGGCTGCGCGAGAGCTTCGGCCCTTCGCTGCGCATCGTCCGCGTTGTCCACTTCGGAGCGGACGCGGCGATTCAAGTCGCGCGCATCGATCGGGATGCGAATATCGATGCGATCCTGGTGGATTCGCGAACGGCCGCGGCCATCGGCGGTACGGGCGTTTCCTTCGATTGGGCGGCTGCGCGCGCGACGCTCTTTGAAGCCGCCGATGGGCGGAAACTACGGCGCATCACAGCCGGTGGCTTGACGCCCGCCAACGTGGCGCAAGCGATCACGACTCTGCGCCCATGGGGCGTCGATGTTGTCTCCGGCGTCGAATCCTCGCCGGGCCAAAAAGACTCCACCAAGGTGCGAGAGTTCATCGCCAATGCGCGCGCGGCGAGCCGGAAACTCCGATAGTCGGAGTTGGAACGCGCGATCTGCGAGAAAGTGCGGCCGGTAAGGAATCGCGGATTCGCGCGAAGCCTTATTCTTCGCGCAACAGGATCAGCGGATCGATGGCTAAAGCCCTTCGCGCTGGAATCCACGCTGCAATCAGGCCCAATAGCAGCATCGTCGCGATGACTCCGCCAAGCACCACAGGGTCCCTGGGAGTTGTCTGGTAAACGATATACGCCAGCACGCGCGTGGCCAGCACCCCAAGCGCCAGGCCCGTAATCGAGCCGATGGCAAGCAGGCGAAAGGCGCGTCCCAGCGACGCATGCAGGATCTGCCGTTTTCCCGCGCCAAGCGCCACGCGAATCCCCAGCTCGCGCAGCCGCTTGCTCACCGCGTAGGACGCCATGCCGAAGATCCCCGTGACAGCCAGCATCGCGCCCAGCAACCCCAGAATGCCCAGCGCCACCGTGGCCACGCGCGCAGGGAATAAAGCCGAATCCATCTCCTGGTTCCACGGCCGTATCGACAGGGGCAGCCCGGAGTCCAGATGGCGCAGCGAAGTCCCAAGAGCCCGTGCCATCTCTTCTGGGTCGCGCCGCGACCGAACCACAATCCACGTGCCGCTTCTCGGGTCCTGCAGAAACGAAAAGAACATGGCCGCCTGCTGATCCTCGGTCAGCGTGCGGTATTTCCCGTCTTCGACAACGCCCACCACTTCGACCCGCACTCCGCCATAGACCTTGAAATGCCCGCCCACCGCCTTCTCGACCGATCCGAAGACCTTGGCCGCGAACTGCCGGTTTATCAGCGCGACTCTCGGCGCGTTTTTGTCATCGCGCAGGGTCAGGTCTCTGCCCGCCAGCAACCGTGTGCCCGCCGCATCCAGGTAGCCCGGCGAAACGCTGTAGTTCATCGCGTCGGTGGCAATGTTGGTTGGGCGGTAGTCGGTTGTGGTGTCGGTATAAACGTACTCGTCGCCTCCGCCCAGGCTGAGCGGAAGCTGGCTCGAATAGCCGGCGGAATCCACGCCCGGATTAGCGGCCGCCGCTTCCAGCATACGCCGTTGCATCTCGGGCACGCGCTGATCGGCATACCCTGCCATGTGCAGATCGCACTCCACGAGCGATACGTTCTGGGGCTGGAACCCGAAGTTGTTGTGCAGCGAGCGCGCCAGCCCGCGCACGGCCACCAGCGACGCGGTGACCAGCACGGCGCAGATCGCTATCTGCATCACTAGCAGCGCGTCGCGAAGCGTGAACCGCTTCATCTCCCCGGTCACGCTCATCCCGGATCGAATCATCTGCCATGGATCCGCGCGCATCACCTGCCGCACTGGCACCATTCCGAAGAGCAGCCCGCTAGCCAGCGCCAGCAGCAGCGCCACCGCATAGGTACGAAAGTCGGGATTGACCGGAACGTTGATGGGCACATCGGGAATCGGCTGCCACACGCTCAGCAGGCGCAGGATCGCCACGCCACCCGCCAGTCCGAGCATTCCTCCGGCCAACGAAACCAGAATCGCCTCGGTGAGCAATTGCCGCAGAATGAGCCCGCGCCGTGAGCCCAGCGCGAGCCGTAGAGCTACGTCCCTGGCGCGGTCAGCGGCGCGCGCCGCGAACAAGCTTCCCAGATTCGCGCACGCCGCCAGCAGAATCAGCCCGGCTAGCAGCATCAGGCCGGCCATGAATGCCCTCGCCGGCCCGCCCAGCATGTCGCCAACCAGGCCCGGACGCGCCAGGGTAAAGTTGATCCCATCGTCCTTCGTGGGATAGGTCTTAGCCATCCACGCGGCGAGAGCATTGAGATCTGCCTCGGCTTCCTTCGGGGTCGCTCCCGGCTTCAGCCGTCCGACCACCATCGAGGAGTGATTGCCGCGTTCGTGCAGGGCATCGTAGCCCTCGAGGAGTGGCTGCTCAGCCATCGGAATCCACATCGCCGGCGCAAAAAACAGCTCCGTTCCGCGAAACTCGGGCGGCGCCACGCCGATGATCGTGAATGGGTGTTTGTCGATCTGCACCACCTGCCCAACCACGCCGTTGTCGCCATGAAAGTGGCCGCGCCAGTACGGATAGCTGAGCACAATGTAGGGCGCGCTGTTCACGCCCTTTTCGTCCGAGGAGTGGAAGAAACGGCCCAGGAACGGCTGAATTCCCAGCGCATCAAAGTAGTTTCCGCTCGCCAGGTAGGGCCACGCCGTCGAGGGATTTCCGCCCCTATCCACGCCGACAGGGCCGATAATGTCGAACGCAACCATGCTCTCGAAGGTCCGATTCTTGTCGCGCAGATCCGTATAGTCCGGATACGAGTGCGAAGGGAAATGGAACCGTTGCACCATGTAGAGATTCTGCGCATGGGGCACGTTCACCGGCCGCAGCACCAGCGCATTCAGCACGCTGAACACCACCGCGTTGGCGCCAATCCCGAGCGCGAGAGTGGTGATCGCTGTCAGAGTGAAACCGGGCGATTTACGAAGCTGCCGCAG
>JASHTH010000401.1 GCA_030040655.1 Acidobacteriaceae bacterium
GAGTCGGTATAGATGACCGTCGGCGCGTCGTCGTACTGCGTGCCCGTCTGGCATGCGGCATTGCACAGCAGGATGCTGTTGTTGATGGTCGCGTTGTTCTGAGATTGTCCAGGCCATTGATTTGTCGCGACGATGAAGTCCCCGGATCCGTCGATCGCCAGGGCTGCGTTCCCGTAATAACCTGTCTTGTCCTGCAGGTTCAGGGCAAAGATGCAGGTCGTCGTGTCGGTCGTGGTGTTCACGGCGCCTTTGCAGATTGCGGTCGACGCCGGGCCGCCGGCAGGATAGGCCGCGTACGTCCCGGTCGTGGCGTCGTACGGGATCTTGGCGATCTGCGATGAATAGGTTTGCGCGAAATAGATGTTGTTCTGGTTGTCGATCGCCACGGCGCCCGCATTGTTGACGCTGTTTAGCTGCGTCATGGCGCCGGTTTGCGAATTGATGAGAAACAGGCCCGTTTGGCCGTATTCGCTCCAGAAAACTACATTTCCGATTTGGTTGACCGCAAACGTCCCACCCAAAGGAGACGCACCGTTGTCCCAGCCGCTGCCGCCGGAGGCGCTGTAGGTGAGGGTAAACAGGCGGACCGCCTGCGATACCACAACCGAATTGTTCTGCGCGCTCACCACGGCCGCGCTAAGAGAAAAAGTCAAGGCAACAAGCAGGATGATCCACGCTTTTGCCGCCAATGAACGCGATGGAAATCGCAGATGGTTCAAAGTAGTTCGCATCACTCATCCTCCGTTGAGTTCTCTCCGCTGAGGAGGAACAATTCGTGTTTTGCGCTTACGTTACGCAATGGAAATTCGACGGGCACCGGCAGCTGCAGCCTGAACCCACAGGCGCCTCGTCGGGCCCCTGTGCGGCCGCCTCGCGCTCCCTCAGATCGCTTTGAATCTCTTTACCGCTAATGGAACTTTCCTCTAGCCTTGGAATCGAATAGGCTCCCATAATCCAGCGGCAAGACCAGGTCTGACTTCGCTTGCCGAAATGCGGCTCCCGGCTCCGGTACCGCCAAAGGCGGTCCACTGGGGGATGGCAGGTGCTTCTATTCCGAGACGCGAGGCGCGGAAGACGTAGTCGAGATCGCCTGAGTACACCCCTCGCAGAGCCGGGCCATGAATGGGCACAATGGACAGCCTCTGGCATCTACGACGACCCGAGCACCTGGATTTTGGACGGTGGTAACGGTATCGAATGGAGATGGGGTTGTCAAGGGGAAGTTGAGAAAACGCTAATCTTCAACGAATTAGCGTGAACCCCGCAACAAAAAGGTTTTAGCAACGTATTTTGCAGCGGTGCGCCGTGGCCCGGTTCGAGGCGTCTTGCGCGGCAGGTCTGGGTGGTCTGAAAACGGTTACAAAGCTCGAGCAGCCGATTGCTCCGCTGGGGATGCCCTCTCAGCTCGGTCGTTCGCCCTTCCTACGGATTCGGAATCACCAGCAGCGTGATCGACTGGCCGGGGAACGTCGCCGAAAGAGTGCTCGTTGTGCCGTTGTTCGCCGGCGGCGTTACCGCAACCGCCGGTGGCGAGACGATCGTGCTCAGGTTGGCATTGCTGTACTGGTAGATCTGGGCCATGGTTCCCGAAGGCACGGCAAGGTTCTCGAGCGAGATGGTCGAAGTCAACGGCCCGTAGGTTTTGTTGATGACCATCGCGGTGATGGCATGGTCGGTGGTGCGTTGGGCGGCGTACACGGCAAGCTGGTTCTCGGCGTCGGCGCCGGAGCTCGCACTGGTCGCGTACAGGTAGGTGTCGCCAAAGGTGGAGTCCTTACCGTCGTAGTTGCGATACATCGCAAAAGCGTAGTTTCCCGGCCCCTGGGAACTGTAGTTCTCGCTGGGCCAAAGTGCGCTCATGCTCAGATTTTGCCGCCCGAAGATGCCGAGAATGTCCGCCTCGACCACCGCGCCGTTGATCGACTCCATTCCGCCGAAGTTGTATTCGTCAATCGATGTGCCGGTGTCGGGATAATCCTTATCGACCCAGCTTTGCATCATGGGGATGACCTGCGGCGCCTGGAGCGGGGTCGAGCAGCTCGAGGTGTAGTTCGCATCGGTGATGTAGTTGGGCTGTTGGTAGTTGGGATCGGTATAGGTTGGATCCCAGAAGACGCGCGTCGCGTTCATGCGCGCTTGCTGCTCGCCGGTGTCGCCGGCGGTGGTGAAGGCCACCGAGTTGCCGCTGCCGGCCGGGTAGTCGGGGGCAAAATAGCCATGAACATCGACGTAGTCGAGCAGGCGGATGCCGTAGCTTTGCGAATACTTGTTGAATTGCTGCAGGTAGTATTCGATCATCGGCGCGCCGCCGTGGGCTTCGCGGTCGGTGGGGTTCTGCCACGGCTCATAGCACGGACCGGAGCTCCATCCGTTTTCGATGTCTTTCTTCGAATAGAAATAATTCCACCAGTAGTCGATTACCGGGCCGCTGACCTGCGCGCTCGGATCGGCGGTCTTGATGGCCAGCGCGGTTCCGATGCCGCCGTTGGTCACCTCGTCGTAAGTGGACGGAATCGGGTGCACGTCGCGATGCACCGCGTCCCACCAGGCCGGTTCGTTGTCGAGATCCCAAACGGCCACGCCTTTGCCGCTGCTGGCCGGACCAAAACTGGAATTCGTCACCAGAGAGTTCACCCATCCGCCGGCCCACGTGGCGTCTGCCCATGTTGACAACGCCGAAGCTCCCGCGCTGGGAGCCGGCGCATCCAGGATGCTCGGCGCCGGTTCGGAGTTGCTGGTGATGGCGGCAATGGTGTTGTTGCCGAAAAGTTCGCAGCCGCCGGACTGGTTGCAACCCTCGACCCCGTCGGGATATTCGCCGTTTCCACAGTTGTTATTGTTGTAGCTTTCCTGGCCTGGAAATTGCGATTGCGTGAAGCTGCAGGCCAAATTCGTGTTGTTGGTCACCCAGCCCAGCACCGGGACGGTTCCCAACGTCTCGGCGCCGAGGCTGACGTTCGACGAAATGAAATCGGTGAAATTGCCGCCGCCGGGCATGCTGGCCGCGCCCTGGAAGCTCTCAAAATAATAGTCGGCGGCGGAATTGGTCATGTTGTTCTGGTAGTTATACCGGGACGTGTCGTCGCCGCCCCACCGGACGACGCCGGGGTGTGCGATCGCCGCCGAAGTGGAATCCAGCAGGTATCCGTTCATTCCGTAGACCAAAGGACTGATCGCGTGAGGATTCTCGCCGGGCGTTTCCGGCGTATTCACGTCGACGGTGAGCGCTGGGCCTGCGGCGGAGGCCGGAGACTGAAGAGGGACGGTGACCGTCTTGCCGATGCTTGGCGCCTCCGTGCTCGTCGCCGTGATCTGCACGCTCGCCGGAGCGGGATAGGGCGTGATGTAGGTCGCGGTCGTGGCCGAGGTCTGCGTAAGCGTGCCGGAGTTCAAATTGCCGCATGCGGGACACGACAGCGACCAGGTCACGCTATTGCTGATGCTGCCGGTGCCTTCGACCGTGGCCGTCAGTTGCAAAGGTGTGCCGATGATGGCAACCGCCGGGCCCGTGATCTTCACGCCGGTCACGTTCGGCTGGCTGAAGGTGGCCGTGACGGTCATGTTGCCGTTCACCTGCACGTTGCACAGGCCCGCGCTGGTGCTGGAGCCGCAGCCACTCCAGGAAAGGAAGTAGTACCCATCCGAAGGGCTGCTGGCGGTCAACTGCACCTTCGTGCCCGCTTGATAACTCAGCGTGAAAGGCGTCGTTCCAAACCCGATATTGCCGATGGCCGCGGGATAGGCGTTAACGGTCACGCCGCTGCCGGGATACGCCGAATCGATCTTCAGTTTGTAAGTCGGAACGGTGACGGTCACTGTGGCCGACCCGGAAGCGCTCTTGTAAGTCGACGAGCTCGTCGCATTTGGCGTGTAGACCGCGGTCAGATTGTCGGCGGATCCGGGAGAAAGCGCCCCCGCCGGAATGGGGATACTTGCGCTCCCCTTGCTGAGCGTTGTCGCCGCAGATTGAAAGCCGCCGCTCTCCAGCGTCACCCATCCTTCGGGCACGGGCTTGCCGGCCGCGCCGCTCACGGTTATTCTCACGGTCAGCGGCTGCGCCGTGGTGACGCTCTTCACGGAAGGAGTCACCTTTACCGTCGGAGCCGTCGTTCCCGGCGCGTTGTAGTGGGCGGTTACGGTCTGATTCGCACTCAGCTTCACATCGCAGATTCCCGCGTTCGAGGTTGTACATCCGACCCACGATCCAAAGCCGTTGCCGGATGCCTTCGCAGGCGCGGTTAGCTTGACGGTTG
>JASHTH010000402.1 GCA_030040655.1 Acidobacteriaceae bacterium
CGCGCCGGCGGCTGCGGCCTGCCGGATGAGGGCGAGGTGCTTGTCGACCATGGCCTGCTTCTGCACCGTGAGCGGCTCGGTGGCGGGCACGGCATTGGAAGCCTGGATGATGGAACAGCGGACAATGCGGGGCATGGGAGGCAGGCTCCGTGGCGAAGGTTAAGTGAGACTTTAATCTGACGGGAGCGATTTCGCAACGTCGGTCCGACGAGTGATTGGCTCAATATTCGACCTTGTTCGGCGAGGCGCGTTCAAGGAAACTTGAGCCAGAGCGTGACGTAAATAGCGCCGTACTCGCTCGCGAAATCTTCGAGCGTGGCAACATTGTGAAGATCGCGACCTTCATACAGAAGCAGAGGCGGCTTTTTTTGCACCGGTCGTTTTCCACGGCGCACAGGTTTTTTCAGAAGCCAATTATGGCTGCACTTGTTGCGTAGCGTGTTCAAGACAGCAAGCCTGTCCTTCGTCTTCGTGCTGACGAGCCCGAGCGCGCGGGCAAGATTGAGTTTCATCTCGAAGCCAAGGCCGCCGCCGCCGAAAAGCATCTTCTGCAAAGCCTGCCCGGCGTGGGTATGCGACAAACGGCGGCGGTCGTTCCCCAGGACATTCATAGCAATGTACGAATTCAAAAGATCTTCAATGGCGGTGTGAATTTGCAAGACGGTTGATCGCACCATATCGTCACGCTTGCGCTCAAGCATGCCGGCGTAAGAAGCCCGGTCGTCGATTTCGTTGACCTTGTAAAAGAATTGGTCGATTTCCTCGATCTCGCGCGTTAGCCGCTTGATCTTCGCTTCGACGGTCTTCGGATTGTCCCACATAACTTCTCGTTCTTTCAGTAAGCAACCTTGTTCGGCGACGCAATCCACGCAGCGAAGCTGGCCCAGGCTTCGTCACTAAGGAGCCGCGTGGCGGGAAGCCTGCGCTCGGAGGGATCCTTGCGGAACTCTTCGTAGAGGAAAGCGTCGTCAAAGCCGGCGCGGGCTGCGTCGGCGGCGCAGCAGCCGTAGAAGATGGCGTCGAGGCGCGCCCAGTAGGCAGCCGACAGGCACATGGGGCAGGGCTCGCAACTCGTGTAGAGCTGGCAGCCAGCCAACCTGAAGGTGCCCATCGCCTTGCAGGCCGCGCGGATCGCGGCGACCTCCGCATGAGCCGTAGGGTCGTTGGTCGCGGTCACGGAGTTGGCGCCTTCGCCAACGATCTGGCCGTCGCGCACGATGACGGCGGCGAAGGGCCCGCCATGGCCGTTTGTCACGTTCTCAGTGGCCAGCGCGATGGCGCGGCGCAGGAACTCCGGGTTGGGTTGCGCTGGGCTTGCCAACTTGCTCACAGCCTCCCTGAGCGGCGAAAGTAATGTCAGTATGTCACAAGCATTTCGCTCGACCCGCGTGCTCACCCCGGAGGGTCTGGCGCCGGCGACCGTCGTCGTGGAGGGAGAGCGCATCGTAGGTGTGCGCGGCTGGGTGGATGTGCCTTCGGGCGCGGCACTGGAAGACTTTGGAGATTTCGTGCTGCTGCCGGGTCTGGTCGATACGCACGTGCACATCAACGAGCCGGGGCGCACCGACTGGGAAGGCTTTGCGACGGCCACGCGCGCCGCCGCCGCCGGCGGCGTGACCACGCTGGTTGACATGCCGCTGAACTGCGTTCCGGAAACGATCGACGTCAAGGCGCTCGAGGCTAAGCGGGCCGCGGCCGAAGGGCAGGCGTGGGTGGACTGGGCGGCGTGGGGTGGCGTGGTGCGCGGGAATGCGGACGCGCTCGAGCCGCTGGCTGAAGCCGGCGTTGCGGGATTCAAGTGCTTTCTGGTTCATTCCGGGATCGACGGGTTTGCATGGGTCGATGAGCGCGACCTTTGCCTGGCGATGGAGCGGCTGCGCGACACGGGACTGCCGCTGCTGGCCCACGCCGAAGTTGCCGGGCCGGTGGATGCGGCAACTCGTGCGCTCAGCGGCAACGGTGCGGAGTGGCGCAAGTATGCGAACTATCTCGCCTCGCGGCCGGACGAAGCGGAAACGGAAGCCATCGCCTTGCTGATCCGTCTTTGTGAGAAATATAAAGTGCCGGTTCATATTGTTCACTTGTCGAGCGCGAAGGCGTTGCCGCTCATCAGGGATGCTCGGGATCGCGGATTGCCGCTCACGGCGGAGACCTGCACGCACTATCTGTGGTTCGCGGCCGAGGAGATCGCCGATGGCGCAACGGAGTTTAAGTGCGCGCCTCCGATCCGTGGCGCCGCCAATCGCGAAGCGCTGTGGGGCGCGCTGGGAGAAGGACTGATTGACATGGTGACCAGCGACCACTCTCCATGTCCGCCCGCCATGAAGCGCCGCGACCCGACCCATGAATTGCCCCGCTGGGACGAGGCGTGGGGCGGTGTTGCCAGCCTGGGCCTGGCGCTGCCCGTGCTGTGGACGGCGATGCGCCGCCGCGGCTTGCACATCGGATTTCTCGTCGACTGGATGGGCGAGGCGCCGGCGCGGCTCGCCGGCCTGGCCGGGCGCAAGGGCGTGCTCACGACCGGAGCCGATGCCGACCTGGTCGTCTTCGATCCCGATGCGTCGTGGAAAGTCGAAGCGGACGATCTCCACTTTCGCCACAAGCTCTCGCCGTATCTGGGCGTGGAGTTACGCGGGCGCGTGCTCGAGACATGGGTGCGCGGCGAGAGAATCTTTGCCCAGCGCGATTGGATCGGCTCACCGCGCGGCAGAGAGCAGGTGCGCGCATGAGGGACAGGGCGCAGCGCGCGATCGCCGAGTGCAAGTTGATCGCCGGCTTTACCGAGGAGCCGGGGCGCACCACGCGACGGTTTCTTACACCGCCGGTGCGCGACGTTCACGCCCACCTGCGCGACCGCATGGAAGCGCTGGGAATGACGGTGGGCGTGGATGCAATCGGAAATCTGCGCGGGCTTTGGCAACCGGAGGGGACAGATCGAATGTCCGAGACAGCGCGCAAGCGGCTTATCCTCGGCTCGCACATCGATACGGTGCCCAATGCCGGCGCCTATGACGGCGTACTGGGCGTGGTGCTGGCACTCGAGTGGGTGCAGATCGCGCGGGAGATCGCTTTCCCCATGCCGATCGAGGTCATCGCCTTCTCAGAAGAAGAAGGCGTCCGGTATGGCGTGCCGTTTCTGGGCAGCCGGGCAGTAACCGGAATCTTCGTTGAGAAGATGCTGGCCGATGAAGATGCCGAGGGCATACGCATGGAGGACGCGATCCGCGCGTTTGGACTTGATCCAGCCAAGATCGGCGAGGCGGCGATCGATCCCGCCGAGGTGTATGGATTCGTCGAAATGCATATCGAGCAGGGGCCGGTGCTGGAGGCGGAGAATCTGCAACTCGCGGTCGTGGATGCCATCGTAGGTCAGACGCGGCTGGGGTTGCGCTTCATCGGGCAGGCGAACCACGCCGGAACGACGCCGATGCATCTCAGGCGCGACGCGTTGGCAGCGGCGGCCGAATGGATCACTTCGGTGGAATCAGCCGTGAGAGACGCAGCGGCAGGCGACGAGCCAGGGCTCGTCGCCACCGTGGGAAAGATCGAGTTGAAACCCAATGCAGGAAATGTCATTCCCGGAACGGTTGATTTGAGTTTGGACCTCCGGCACGACAGCAACTATGCACGAAGCCAGTGGGCGAACCACTTGTTGGCTGATGCAAGACGAATTGCGCACCAGCGCGGAGTGGAAGTCGAGTCGGTCGTCAAGATGAGCGAACGAACGACGGAAATGGACCGGCATTTGACTGCGCGGCTCGCTTCGGCTGTTGAGGATGCTGGTTTTCCTCCGAAACGCTTGCCCAGCGGCGCCGGCCACGACGCCATGGTGATGGCCGCACGCTGGCCCGCAACAATGTTGTTTTTGCGCAGCCCCGGAGGTATCAGTCATCATCCCGACGAAGCCGTGCGCGAGGAAGATGTGGAAGCCGCGTTGCTTGTGGGCCGCAAGTTTATGGAGCAATTGGCCGCCGAGGTTAGATAGAATCGAGCAACGCCCTTCCCGCGAGAGGCCTTGACTTGCATCATCTCGGACTAACACGCAGCAGCCTCAAGCCCGATCACCTGCTGCAAACGCCGAACACATTCGTTCGCACTCCGCTGCCAGGCGCAACGCGAGCGGAATTCGTCATCCACGCGGGTCCGCGGTTGGGCGCGCGGTTTACGCAGATGACGGCGGAGTTCGCTGCCAACGGCACGCTGGGGCCCACGCCTGCGCAGCGATTTCTCTACGTGCTGGAAGGCGAGCTGGAGCTGACCGCAGGGGGAAAAAAACACGTGCTGGCGCCGGGAGGATTTGCCTATTTGCCACAGGGCGCGCCGCACACCGTGCGCGCCCGCGAAAAGTCGCGTGTAGCGGTCATCGAGAAGCTCTACCAGCCCGAAGTCGGCGCGGCACAGCCGGAGATCCTGGTCGGCGACGAAGCCGCCAAGACCGCCGTGCCGCTGATGGGCGACGAAGCGTTGCGCGTGCGCTCGCTCATGCCCGAGGGTTCGGCGTACGACTTCGCCGTCAACACCATGACCTACGACCCCGGCGCGGCGCTGAGCATGGTCGAGATTCACATCATGGAGCATGGGTTGCTGATGCTCGAAGGCGCGGGCATCTACCGGCTCAACGATTCGTGGTACCCGGTGCAGGCGGGAGATTTCATCTGGATGGCGCCCTATTGCCCGCAGTGGTTTGGCGCGCTGGGCAAGCTGCCGGCGAAGTACCTGATCTACAAGGATTGGCGCAGGCATCCGCTAGCAGTGGCGGAGGGGAATCATGGATCAGCTTCCCTCGAGGGCTAAAGCCCACATTGATTTTGCGGTTTTTGCGCCAGCCAGGGCTAAAGCCCTGACCTACCGGTCGCGCCCCATCACAAGGCTCCCGTCGCCGGGAGTTTTTCTGCATCCTCTGAAGCCCGTATCCTCTCAACCAGCCGGCTTCCCGGAGGGCGCGGCATGAGGCCGGACCGTTCAATCGACGGCTTGATGGCGGAGCTGCAAACGCTGGCCCAGATCTCCGAAGCTGAGCCGCCGGTGGTGACGCGCGTGGTCT
>JASHTH010000403.1 GCA_030040655.1 Acidobacteriaceae bacterium
GGACTGCGTTCGCCTACCAGTTCAATCAGACCGTGACAGACCAAAGCCTGAGCGTCTCTCCAATCATTGGGGCGGCACTCGAACTTCGATCCCACACCCGCCCGGAGCACTTTTTCGTATAGCTTAAGTTCTCGGTCTTTCATATAAATATGTCTCATTGTATGCACGAAACGTACCAATTCGAGTACAACTATCGGGGATGTTCGAGGTGACTTTCGTATTCCGGCGATTCGGGCAATTTAGGTAGTAGTGTGTCCGTCTGGACGTTGCTCATGGTCGCCGCTCCCTGTTGGTCCCACCCCAACGACGAACACGAGTCGTTGGGGACCCCGGGGTGGGCCGCGTCGACTTTGCGACTTTTCTTCGGCTACAGTATTTCCTAAACCGCCATAGATCCCGAATACAAGCGATGGCCCATGCCGACCTCGAGGCTGTTCGTTTGGAGCGGCGAGCTTGACCCTCGTGAGAGAAGACAAATCTCTTCCAAAACGGCCTAGTCAGTGCGTGCGCTCAATCCAGGGTCCGGCACACGATGCTTCCACAGCGGATAGCGCACTCCGGCAAGACGGTTAATGACCAGGGCCTGAGCGACGAGGAGAAGAACCGCGACCTCGATGATGATCAGCTCTTTCGGTTTGGAGATAATTCCCAGCGAGACGATCAGGGTCGTTGCGCCAGCAGGCGGATGGTCGGCTTGGAGCAATATCATGAACGCGCCCGTAGCCGAGAGCGACAGCGCAGCGGCCAGAATTCTCGGCCAGTAAACCCCAGGATGCACTCCAAAGGGCTGGTTGGCAGCACCGGTCAGGACGTATGCGCCGTATCCGCACAGAAGCCCGATCGCGTGGCCGAGAATGGTGTTCCGCGGACTGGAGTTCGGCTGGAGCGGCGCGATAAACAGCAGATAGGCAGTGGGTCCGAGCGATGGAAAGACGAACGGGCTTCCGGTAACGACCGCCAGCAAGGCCAGCAATGCGATGGTCAAAAACCCGTTGACAAGCATATAGACCGACCACACCGCGCTGGACGGAAAATGGTCAAGCAGCCATGCCAGCCGCAAGCGCGCCAGCAGCACCGCGACGTGCTCAAGCCCTCCAGTGCTGCCGCCAGCAATCTGTTCCGGCACGATAAGTCGCCTCCTAACTCAGATGTTGGGTAACAGATCGAAGTATTCGTCGTCTTCGTTCTTACCGCCTTCGCCCTTGCCCAGCCTCTTTTCCGATTCGACAAACTCGATGCGCTCGATCCACTTCACCATCTTGTAGCCGAGTTGATTCTCGACGCGCAGCCGGAGCGGCGCGCCGTACCCCGCGGGCAATGGTTGGCCGTTCATTTCGGATGCAAGCAGGCATTGCGGCTTGAGCACGTTTTCGAGGCTCTGCGTGTCGTAGTAGGGTCCGCCGTACAACGCTTCTCCGAAGGAAAAGAAGGCGACGGTGCGCGCTTCCGGTGTAGGGCGCACCAGCTCGATCAGCGTCTTCATGGGGATGCCGCCCCACTTGGCGATGCCGCTCCAACCCTGGATGCAGTGATGCATGGCGATATGCTCCACTTCGCCGAGTGTGCGCAGATCGGCCAGCGAGAGCTCGACGGGGTTCTCGACCAAGCCGCTGACTTTCAGCTTGAAATCGCGGAAGCCGCTATCGGCAAATTGCTTCCAATCTTCGCGTACCGGCATTTTTCCGTTCGGCCATAAGTAGGGCGAGATGTCTCTTTCCGAATAGGTCTGTTGCGGCGCCAAACGATTGAGAGTCAGCAACTGCATAGGATAGGCGATCGCTTTCAACGCATGCTGCAGCGAGCGCGGCTTGTACCAGGAGAGATAGTGTGCGGCGATCCAACAGAGAATGACGACACCGATGCCCGCGAACCCCAGCCAAACGCCCAGGCGGCCCTCGTCGTTGGTGCCCAGCACAATGTGGTTCATGTTGCGCGCAAATCCGGTCATCACAACCAAGGTGATGTGCACGACCAGGAAAGCCAGGAAGCTGAGCATGGTTAGAAAGTGAATGGACCGCGCCGCTTGCCGCCCGCCAAAGATCCGCGCATACCAAGTGAAATGGTTGACCACCGCGGGCGACATCGCAATGCCCGTCAGAATCGCCAACGGCCCGAAGACAAAGACCACCGTGAAGTAGGCGATTTGCTGGAGCGCGTTGTAACCGTAGAAGCCGTTGGGTTCGGCCGGCAAATGAATCGTCGCGTAATGCACCCAGGTGTTCCACGCCTGGAGGACGACCGTGTGCGAAGTGGGCACAAGGCGTTTCCACTGGTCGGAGGCAAAGAGCATGGCGACAAAGTAAATGCCGCAAAGAATGAATCCGTGCACGTTGATGAAATGCCAGACACGTGCAATGCCGATGGTATGCCGGTAGCCGGGCGTGGCGATCATAGGGGACAGATAGCGGGCATCGTCTTTCGCCGTCCAGAGGCGGCCGCGCGGAACCTCGATCGGAGTGAAGCGGATCCATTCACTGCCCGGCGTGCAGTCGTCGTTGAAATAGAGCCTTGGATGGTCGGCCAAAATGGAGAGCCCGCTGCGGATCAGCAGGGTGACGAAAAGAAAGTTGAAGAAATGACAGTATCGAACCCACAACGGAAACCCATGCGGGCCGGCGAAGTTGTTGGGATAGACCTGCGGCACGGGCGGAATATGCGGCAGTCCCGCCACGGCCATCTCGACCCATGCCGCAGCAACCAGCGATGCAACGACAACGCATACCCCTATTACGATCGAGGGCCTGACCCAGATCCGAAAGCGGCGATCCGGCGGAAAGTGGACGGCCCGATGTTCCGCATCGAATCCAATCATGTTGTCACCCTTCACAAGCGAGCTGGCCGGTGGAAAACACCCGATCGAGCCATGCGGCCGATCATGGCCTCCGCAAAGAGCTCCGATCCGCGATGCGTTTACGCGCCGGGGGGTCGCTTGACTTGAATCAAGAGCATTTTGACCGGCGTTTTTGCCGCGATGGCGTGAGGCAACAGCGGCGGCATGTAAGCAAACGACCCTGCACCAGCGGCAAACTTCTCGTCGCCGAGCTCAACCTCGGCTTCGCCCTCGAGAAAGTACAGCACTGCCGGCGTGGGAGCCGAATGGGCCGACAGCTCTTCGTCTGCGGAGAATGCGAAGACCGTGATGTTGACGTGCTCGTCTTTGCGGAGCACCCGGCTCAAGATGCCCTTTTCGGGCACGGAGAGCTCATGGGGAAGATTGGCAAGGAAGGAATAGCTCACAGCTTCTTCTCCTTTGCTTGCGCAGGCTCCACAGCAAATGCCGAGCGGCCCACGATGTAGGTGAGCGCGATGTTGAGGGCGAAAACGAGCACACCGGCGAGCTCGAGCGCGCCGGAGAAGGGGAGCACCTTCCACGCGAAGCGCGCCAAGCCCTCGTAAGCCAGCGGCTCCGATGAGACGCGCAGCGAGCAGCCAAACTGTAGCAGCAAAAGGCTGAGGAGCATAAGGCGCGTGCTGAAGACGCGATAGATTCCGCCGAAATGGGGCAGAATCCGCGGGCCGATGGCAAAGACCATGGTCGCGGCGAACCCCACCGTAAGCGCATGGCGCGAGGCGCCCCAGATGCCGCCGTGAATGTCGGCGAATGCGGCCCAAATGCTCATCGGCCCGGCGACCGCCAGCCACAGATAAGCGATGCGCACAAATGCGGGAAAGCTGGGATGAATTCCCTGTACCTTTGCCCTCGCGCGCGGCCTCTGCATAAGGTGAAGCGCGAAGACACTGGCGACCGCGCCTGAAGCGAGCACGATCGTTGCAACCCGCGCCAAGCCAAGGGTTCCGCAAAGCACGCCGGCGATATTCAGGACCAGCGCCGCGCGGAATCTTCTCGAATCCGGCCTCGCGATCGCCAGAAATGTCGGCAGCCAACGCGCGGAGAAGCCCCATACCACGGGCACGAGAAATCCCCAGCCCAGCAGGACCAGGTATTTCTGATCGAGCGCGTGAGGAAATGCGAGGCTCGCGCCAAGGCTCGCCAGCCGCACGCATTCGACAAAGTTGAAGAGAATGGCCGCGGCGAGGCCCGCCGTTCCCGCCAGCACGGAGACCATCCACAACTCGATCTGCGGCTTTACGGGCTTGCTCCCGGCGGGCCCTGCAGCTTGCGGAAGCTTGTGCTGCGAAGCCGCGGCAAGGAAGAGGAAGACCGCGACCAATTCGAAGCTGGCCGACAGCGTGAAGAGAATGCGCCAGTGCCAGCCGTAGATGTTGGCGAACCAGCGCATGGCAACGCCCGAGACCCAGAGAGCGTAGCAAGTCGCCGGAAGGCGAAGCACCGAGCGGCCATGCGCAGGCTGCGAATAAAACCCGATGCCGAGAATGAAGCTTCCGATCCAGCCGAAGACCTGCGCATGGCCGTGGCCCTGGATCCACGCGGCCGGCAGGGCGCCCAGGCCGTGATGCGCGCTGATGGCCATCAGATTCGAGAAGCCCAGCAGCGTTCCCGGCAGCGCCATGAAGAAAAGCCCAGCGAAGATCCAGGCGCGCAGCATCAGGCTTTTCCGGCGTTCGCGAGCGGCAATGGCGAGAGCCGGATTGACAGTGCCGGCATGAATCCCGGGATCGATCTGTACGATGGCCGCCATGCTCACCTCCGCTCACCGACCGCGGATTCCAATTCGATGGCGCGCGGAAACAGGATGTCGTTTTCCAGATGGACATGTTGCCTGAGGTCGGCCTCGAATTCGCGAAGGCCGGCGTAGAGCGCGACGTGCGTGGGGCAGGCCCATTTGGGTGGTTGAAACTCGTTGGTCAGAAGGCGCAATTCGGCGACGATGCTCCCCGCGGATTCGTGCTCGAGCATCATCATGCGCACCGGCTGCGCCACGGTGCGGAAACATGCCCGAGGCGCTGCAGATGCACCGGGGGGATTCTCGTCCATCGTCGCGATGAAGGGGAAAAGCACCTGTTCTTCTTTCTCGAGGTGCGCGTACAGGTCGGCGCGCAGTTCTTCCAGCAGAGATTCTATGTTCTTCAGCGCCGGCGCGCGACCGCCGATCTTGGCGGCCAGCCGATGCGCCATTTCCGCCAGCCTGGGCAACTCGCGGCGGACGTATTGGTGATGCGCGCGCACGATGTGCTGGATAAGCCTGCTCGCGGAGTAGCTTTCGAAATCTCCGTTTGCCGCTGGGTTCTCGCCGGCCGCGGCGTCGGCCAGCTTCTCCAGCACCTGATCGACCGAGAGTTGCAACTCGGCGCAGGCCTGCTGGAGCGAAGTGTCGCCGCTGGAGCAAAGATCGATGTCGAAACGCTGCAGTACGGCTGCCGCGGAAGATTGTGTGGAAACGATCTCACGGATGGACTGGTTGGGCGTGGGCATTTGCACTCTCCACCATCCAAGGTAGAGAATGCCGGGCCGCGGCTCAGTAACTTATGTCACTCAAATGCGAAGAATCGTCACGAAGCCGATTCGAGTTGCGTGGCCAGTCCTTTCATATCTTTGACGACAATCTGCCTTGCGTCCACATCGAGAAACCCCTCGGCCTGCAGCCGCATGAGATTTCGCGAGATGAGCTCGCGCACGGTGCCGAGCTGGTTGGCCAGCTCCTGGTGCGTGGCCGGCAATTGGAATTCGATTCCGCGCGCGGTCGCCTGGCCGTCGCTCTGTGCAAGCTTGACCAGCACGGAGATGAGCCTGTGCCTGACCGTCGTGAATGACAGCTCTTCGATGATCGCGACGAGACGGCGCAACCGCGCGCCGACGACGGAAAGAACCTTGAGCGCCACCGCGGGATGCTCGAGGCAAAAGGCGTGAAAGTCGCGGCGCGAGATGAAGGCGATCTCGGTGTCCTCAACGGCGATGGCCGAGGCGGGATAGGGACCGCCGTCGAAAACCGGCAGTTCGGCCACCGATTCGCCCGGCACGTTGACTGCCAAAACCTGCTCCCGGCCGTTAACCGATGTCTTGAAGATGCGGACCTTGCCGCGGGCGATGATATGCAGGCCATTGCACGGCTCGCCTTCGGAAAACAGCAGCTCGCCGGCGCCGAACAGCTTGCGCACGGTGCGCGCGGCCAGCAAACGCAATTCGGCCGGTGAAAGGCCCGCCAACAACGCGGCCTTTCCCAGCACCTGGGCAAGATCGATTCGCGGGAGGGTCACGGCGAAATTCTATCAGCCCTGCGACTTTCGTCACAGCGCAGCCGCCAGCGCTCCTGTCATATGGGTTTATGAATCCGCAGGTCCATACCGTCGATTTCAACGAGAAGCCCTTCATCGCCATCTGGGAAGTGACCCAGGCCTGCGATCTGGCGTGCGTGCATTGCCGCGCGTCGGCACAGCCGGAGCGCCACCCCATGGAATTGAGCACCGACGAGGGCAAGCTGCTCATCGATCAGATCGCCGCCATGCAGGCGCCGGTCTTTGTGCTCACCGGCGGCGACCCCATCAAGCGTCCCGATCTGTTCGAACTCATCGCTCACGCGCGCTCCAGGGGCGTGCGCGTCTCGCTCACGCCCAGCGCCACGCCGCTGCTCACGCGCGAGATCGTCGTCCGATTCAACGAATCCGGCCTGGCACGCCTGGCCGTCAGCATGGATGGCGCAAGCGCCACCACGCACGACGCCTTTCGCGGCATGAGCGGATCGTTCGCGCGCACGCTCGATGCGATTCGTTGGGCGAATGAAATCGGCCTTCCCGTGCAGATCAACACCACCTTCAGCCGCAGGAATATCGGCGAGATCGACGCTATCGTCGCGCGGATGGAGAGCCTTAGGATCACGCTCTGGAGCGTCTTCTTTCTTGTGCCGACAGGTCGCGGCAAACTCAACGATCTGCTGAGCGCCGACGAGTTCGAGCAGGTTTTCACCAGAATCTACTCGCTTTCCAAGACCGCCAGTTTCGCCATCAAGACGACCGAGGCGCAGCACTACCGGCGATTTCTGCTGCAACAAAAGGTGGCTGAACGCAAAGCGGGCCACGAGACTGCAGGAACAGAAAAAGTCGCCGACACCGTTGGCCGCGCGCCGCGCGGACTGAATGACGGCAAGGGGCTTGTCTTCATCTCGCACATCGGAGATGTCTATCCCAGCGGCTTTCTGCCGCTTTCGGCTGGGAGCATTCGCCGGCAATCGCTAGCGACCATTTATCGCGAGTCGCCCCTTTTCCGAAAGCTGAGAGACACCTCGCAACTGGAAGGCAAGTGCGGCGCCTGCGAATTCAAGGAGATTTGCGGTGGCTCGCGCGCGAGGGCATACGCCCTCACCGGCAATCCGCATGGCGAAGAGCCTTGCTGCGCTTATATCCCCAAAGGATATGCGAGGCCTGGTGATGGAGTGAAGAAGGCAACGACCCTGCACGTGCTGCCGGGCGCGTAGCGTTCGCCGCGCCAAGTGGCCGATGAGCTCAACAAAGTTAGATAATCGGAATTGGGAGTGAAGGGATGGGACTACAGATCGGCGCCAAGCCGGACAGCGGATTCGACGATCCGATCGGGATGCTGATGGACTGCCATCGCCGGATCGAGCATTTCCTTAATATCCTGTGTGCTGTAGTTGAGCGCGCTCATGGGCGAGCTTTGTCCGATGAAGAGACCGCAGCCGTGCAGGCCGCGCTCCAATACTTTCGCGTTGGCGGCAAGCGGCACAATGCCGACGAGGAAGAATCGTTGTTCCCGCGGCTCAGAGATGCGGTAGGCCGCGCCGGTTTCAACGAGATTCCGGGCCTTGAGGAAGACCATCGCAGCGCGGAAGGTCTGCATGCGTCGGTGGAGGATCTCTATCGCAAATGGATTGCGGATCGTTCACTCGACGGCGATGAAGACCGCCGCCTCTCAATGAGCACAGAGCGTTTGAAGAGGCTTTACGCCGACCACATCCGGGTCGAAGAGCAAGTCGTCTTTCCGCGCGCGGCCGAAGCGCTGGACAGTGCGGCGATCCAAGCGATCGGGCAGGAGTTTCGAGAGAGACGTCTATAGCGGACGGTCACCGACACATTTGTTCGGCTTTTGTTCCGTGCGAAACTCTTACAGCCCCGGATGGCTGACCTGGTTGGCATGCGGCACCAGGCGCGAGTAAACCGCGCGGGGAATATTGGTCTGCCAGTGGTTGGTGACTCGCGCCCAGAGGACGATTGCGAAGAAGATGTAAGCAAGAACGCCGGTGAGCGCCAGTGGTCCGACCACTCGACGGTACCAGCGCCGCGACGGCGCCGTTGCTTGACGCGGTGGCAACGCGAATTGCAGTGCGTTGTCCGCGGGGCACGAAGCGACGCAGGCCATGCAGGCGCTGCACTCCACCGAGCGGATTTGCACGAGTCGATCCACCGGCAAATGCGCCGGGCAGGCGCGCGCGCACTTGCCGCAAGCGATGCAGGCCTCCGCGTCGCGGCGAATCTTTACCGGACTCAAAAGCGATATCAGGCCCAGCAGCGCGCCGTAGGGGCAGAGATAGCGGCACCAGGAGTTCTGGATCAGCATGGAGAGCAGCACGAGCAGAGCGATGACCATCGCCGCCGTAAGCCCCACGTTACGGAAAAAGTTCAGCATCTTCACATCCGCGATCATTCCATAGGGCGTGCTCATGAAGCCCGCGAGCGCTTCGGCCGACATGGAGCCGATGACCAGAGCGAAGAGACTCAGCAGCAGGTACTTCAAGCTGCGCAGCGCAACATCGAGCCACTTGGGCGGGCGGAAGCTGCGCCCGAGAATGAACCGGCCCAGCTTCCACAAGCTCTCCGAGACGGTTCCGATGGGGCAAAGCCACGAGCAGAATGCCTTTTTCAGCAGCAAGCTCATCAGCACGAAGCCCAGGAACAGGTACATCGCTGCCGGGTGAACCGCGGGCACGCGGCCGGTGAGGAAAAAGTACTTGGTGTTCATCAACCCGGCGATGGGAAGCCATCCTTCCACGCCCGGAGGACGAGGCACGTAGATCCCGGTTTCGCCGTGGTCGAAGTAGCGAACCCAAAGCAGGAACTCGAGGCCGATCCAGGCATTCAGCGCCACAAAGAGCCATTGCACAACATGCCGGATCTGTTGCGAGCGGTCCTGCTGGGAACGGCGAACGAGGACTTTCTTCTCACGCGAGGAAGATGGTCCTGCAACCAGGGTTGCCATATCGAGTGTCGCCTCAAAAGCGCAGATTATTCACGCGGCAACAGGCGGTCAGCGACTTTTGTCACACCCCCCGATCGGCAGGTCAGCCAATCAGCATCCGCAGGCGGCAATGTAAGGGTCCAGCGCATTCCCGATGGCATCCAGGACGAGCGGGATGGGGCTATTCTCAAGGGCGCCCATCCGCACCTTCGCGTACGGCGCGGGAAGAAAATCGCTCAGCATCGTTTCGGGGATGCCGCAGTCTTCAAGATTAGCAACAAGCTTCGCGACTGCATGTTGCACCTCCGCGCTTTGCCAGTAATAGCGAATGCGGTCGCTGTAGCTGTGGACGCGCAAGCGGCGCTGTTCTTCGGGGCTGCCTGTGTAATGTTTTTGCCACTGTCCCGGAGAGTTGAGCATGGCGCCTTCGATCGTTTGGCGGAGATGCGACTGCAGGGAGGGCTCAACACATTCTTCTTCGATGGCAACAAGAGCAAAAATCGCCTGCCGCATGGCGAAAGTCAGCGCGGGACCAACCTTCAAAATTGCGAAGCCGTCGCGAACCAGAGCTGCGAGAGCCTGTGGCATCTGGTAATCGGTGGAATGCGCTTCGAAAACGAGGTTGGGATGATTTGCCAGAACGCCGCACAGCGATTGCGCGCGCGCCGGCTCGTAGTGGTGTACGCGATCGTGTCCGAATTCGACCCCCGGCTGCACGACCAGCGCAATGACTCGTTTCCAGGCTGCGTCCAGGCCGGCCGCGGCGAAGGCTTCCCGATGCACGCGAATTGCCCGCTCCGCATCCTCCGGCGCAGTGACAGCGAGTTCTGTCTCGTCGACTGCTCCCCCCGGCGTGGGCACCTCGGTGCCGACGACATAGACCGGCGGGCTGGAGCCCGCCACAGCTTCGGCAGCGGCGCAGAGCCGCGCGGCGCGTTCCGCAATGGTTGCATCCGGCAGTGGGTGCGGATCGTCGAGGCAGGGCATGCTCGCGTCGAGATGAATTTTGCTGTAGCCTGCCTGCACAAAGCTGCGAACGAGGTCGACCGCGCGTGCCATGGCTTCGGTCGCGGCAAGGTGCTGCCACGGAAATGGCCCGAGATGGTCGCCGCCAAGCAGAATTCGGTCGCGTGCAAATCCCGCCTGCGCCGCAATGTCATGAACCGCATCGCGAAAATCCGCCGGCGTCATTCCCGTATAACCGCCGAACTGGTTCACCTGGTTGCAGGTGGCCTCGATCAGGAGGGGAACGGCGCAGCCGGCGTGGCGCAGCATCGCAGCCTTAAGCACCCAGGGGTGCGCCGAGCAAACGGAGTAGATGCCGTGTTGCGCGCCGCGAAAGTGAGCGAGTTGCTGGAGATAGGAAGACATATCGCTGGAGGTGCGCCTAATAGACTCCCACGTTCTGGACCACGCGGCTGATGGCGCCGTTGGGGCTGGGCAGATCGGGCTTCAGGCCGAATTGCAGCGATGAAAACAAGCCGAGCAATTGTGCGAAGATCACGTCGAGCATGGGCCGGCATGAATCGGGCACGTCCTCGAAGGCACCCGGGGCAAGCACGTATTCGGCTTCGCCGCACAGCGCTTCCGGAGCAACCGTGGCCACGGCCACCCGCTTGCGCACCAGGCCTTTGCGCCGGATTTCGCGCAACAGATCGAGATCGTAGTTTCTGCGCTGGGGCAGGCTCGATACGAAGGTGACCAGCAGCGTCTCGAGATCAAGAGCCGCCATCGGGCCATGACGAAGGCCCAGCGTGGACTGCGCCATGGCTTGCACATTGCCCGCCGTCAGCTCGAGCAGCTTGAGCGCCGACTCCGTCGCCGCGCCGGCCAGCGCGCCCGAGCCCACAAAACAAGCCCGCGAAAACCCGCTGCAGGCAAGGTCGGATGCAAGCGCGGCCGCCTTGGGAAGCAGGTCTTGCCCTGCGCGGGCCAGCGCATTCACGGTAGTTTCGAACTCCGCCATGTTCCAGGCATGGGCCAGGAGTTGCCCCGCCAGCAGAATGTTTGTGAATGAGCTGGTCATGGCGAGCCCGCGATCGTTCGTGCTTTCGTCGAGGACGATCGCCTGGCAATTGGCTCGGCCTTCGATGGCCTTCATCATGCGGCTGGAGGCGTTGCAGGTGAGGAGCAGGTGCGAGACCAGCGGGTACTCGGCCAAGGCCCGCTCCAGCACCGCCACGCCTTCGGAGCTGTCGCCGGAGCGCGAGATCGAAATCCAAAGGCAGCGGCGACCGGGCAAAACAAAATCGGGAAGATCGGTGAGAAGGCTCGTGCTGGCAACCGGGAAGACTTCGCACTGCCATCGCGAGCGCAGAAGACGATAAAGGCAACGGCCGATGTAGTCCGACGATCCCGCCCCGATGAGCAGGACGATGGGCTGCCCGGCTGCAGGTTCGCGAAGCCCGCACTTGACAAGAAACTCCTGGATCTCGGCTTCGCGCTCGCGCACAAGCGCATACGTACGCAGCCAGGTCTCCGGCTGCTGTGCGATCTCGCGCGGAGTGTGCTCGAGGCCCTCTTCGACTTTTTTCGCTGCTGGGAGGTGAAGCAAAGCCGTAAGCGGGTCCACCGTTGCACTCCTTGCTCAAAGCGGGAAACGCGACGCGAACAAATCGAACTTCGATCGTTTTTCAGCCGATAGCGTAACAAATCGAAACTGAGTGTGGCAAATCGAAATCAAAGAGGAAAACCGTGTTTGCATAAGAAGGACTCGCGCAGCTCGCGTTCGCGGAAGGCCTCAGTGCCGCCGGGCCGCAGGGTTGAAAGCGCGCCGGCGATGTTGCCGGCCCTGGCGCAGATTTCCGGAGCTGCCCCGCGCAACCATGCAGCGAGAAAGCCGGCATTGAAGCTGTCTCCGGCGCCAATCGTATCCACCGGCTCCACTGAGATGCCTGGGACTTGAAAGCGCTGCGAACCCCGCTGCACGACTGCGCCCAGCGCGCCGCATTTGACGGCAATCGTCGGCACCTGGGCCGAAAGCACGTCCAGCGCTTGTTCAACGGTGGGCTTTTTCGCGATCCGGCAAACCTCGTCGTCGTTGGGAAGGAGAATGTCGACCAGCGGGAGGATCTCATCGAGTGGTCCATCCCAGCCTCCCTCCGGATCGTCGTTGGTATCGAGCGAGAGCGTAAGACCGCGGCCCTTCAACGCGCAAAAGAGATCGTGCAGGCCGGAATGAAGCCCTTTTTGCAGAAACAGCGAGGAGAGATGAAAATGACGCGCCGAGCAAAGATAGTCGAGATCAAGGTCGGCCACCGACATTTCGAACATCACGCCGGGGAAGGTAAGGATCCGGCGCGAACGGCCATGTGGCAACAGGATCGAGACTCCGGTCTTCCCTGTGGTTTTGGAACGGCAGCGGGAAAGATCGGCGCGGGTTTCAGCGAGCCGCTCCATGGCAATGCGCCCCATCTCGTCGTCGCCGAAGCGGGTTATGAATCCCACGCGGGTTCCAAGGAGCGAGATATTGTGGGCCAGGATGGCGGAGGAACTTCCTAGTGTCATCTCGAATCCGGTAGCCAGGGTCTCGCGGTCCACGGGAATATCCGTGTCGAGGCCATACAGGATGAGATCGAGATTGACCTCGCCCGCGATTGTCAAATCGAACTCGGCCATCGCACCTCTTCCCGACCGGCGAAGCGCGCCCGCGCAGGTTCATTGCCAGGAAATCGCGCCAGGGCGCTGGACGGCTTCGGCTTCCGTATAATTACCATTCGTTCCTGATCTTGTGCAATTCGTTTCGGGTAGCGGACGAACGACGAACCGGGCAGATCAGGGGCCGTGCGGAGCACACAGGCTCCTGGGAACTGTTCAAATCGGCAATGGTGGGGAGTCGACGCACGAGCAAAAATGCCGCCACAGCGCGAAGAAGAGAGATCGAAAGCATGGCACGAAAATCGGGATCGTATTCCCGCTCGCAAAATCGTCCCGCGGCCGACGCGGGCCAAATGCTGATCGACGAGCGCCGGCAGCATATCCTGTCGCTCATTCAGAGTCACGGGCGAGTGGTGGTCGGCGAACTGTCTCGCTCGCTCGGCATTTCGCAGATCACCATTCGGAAGGACCTCGAGTTTCTGCAGGCGAAGGGGCTGATTCAGCGGACGCACGGAGGAGCGCTGCGCCTGCAGTCGGGCGCGCTCTTCGATCCATCGATTCAGGAAAAACAGAAGCAGCATGCGCAAGAGAAGCATCGCATCGCGCAGGCAGCCGCCGAGATGGTGGAGGAAGGCGAATGCGTAATGCTCGATTCCGGCACGACAACCACGGCTGTGGCACAGGAGCTGAAGCGATTTGCGCATCTTACGGTGATTACCAATGCTGTAAATATCCTTCTGGAATTGAGCAGCACCGACTTCGAGCTAATCCTCATCGGCGGCAGCCTGCGCAAGAACTCGTTCTCGCTGGTCGGACCACTGGCGGAAGATGTGCTCGAAGAGATGCACGCCGACATTCTCTTTCTGGGCGTAGACGGCTTCGATCCCGAGATCGGCGTTACGACGCCAAACTTCCTGGAGTCGCGCGTGAACCGCGCCATGGTGAAAGCAGCGCGCCGCGTGGTGGCGGTGTGCGACTCGACCAAGTTCGGCCGACGGAGTCTCTCGCGCATCGTGCCGCCCTCTGCGATTCAGTGCGTCATCACGGACAAGGGCCTGCCTCGTAGTGCGGAAGAGGCGCTTCGCGCGCAGAACATCGAGCTAGTCCTCGTGTAGAACGCCGGGATCTCTCCGCACGAGTTTATGGTTGGGGAACATACCGCGCCGGCGGCGGAACCGGTTGGCGACCCTCGATCGAAATCTCCGCCTTGCCGGAGAATGGAATACCGTCCAGCCCGTCTGCAGTAAGACGTACCTGAAATTTGCCGCGAAACGTGAAGGCGTGCGAAACCGCTTCACCGTGCGCAACCACTCCGTCGCCGAAGTCCCAACGATAGGAGAGCGCCGGAAGATCTCCCGCGGTCGGTGAAGCAGAGAAGAAAAGCAGCTCTCCGATCTTGCCATGCGAGGGAGCATCCATGGTGATTGCGGGAGGCTGCGACTCTACCGACTCATCAACGATCTTGAGCAGCCGCACGGAATGACCAGGTTGGTTTTCAATCCTCAGCTCACCGTGAGTAAAAGACGGAATGTCGTCGGGTTGAAAAACGTCGACGAAGTGATAACCGTCCTTGGCAGGCAGGAAAAGATCGGCAAGCCGGAAGACGTGGGTGCGTGGGTGGTCGGACCAATTGAAGACAGCGAGCATCGATTGGCGCCGATCTTCGCGGAGAAGGAACATGCTGGGCTGCTCGTCTTCCGGCCGATAAGTCATCAGGTCGAGCGGAATTGCTGCGCGGCCCAGCCGGATCATCTGCAACAGGCCCGGGTTCTTCACCAGCGCCAGGCGCTCCGGATCGCTGCCGAGGGTGGGCAGATCGTCGCCAATCTCGAACATTCCACCGGCAAGCGCGGCCAGCGCGATGGAGGCCTCAGCCTCAGAGACTGTCAGCGGCGCCGTGATATCGCGCTCTTCAATCATCTGCTTCGAAACAGTGAAGGCATCGGGATCGCTTGTGAAGAAGTTGCCATTCATGTAGTAGCGGGCGGCGATTCCCGGCGCTGCTTCCTTGCTGCGCAGGAATGTGTGGCCGGTATCCTGGGAGAGACGTCCCTCGTCGACAATCCCTACAGGATTCAGCATGGGGCTGCCGTCCTTATCAAGGAGAACATCGTTGCCCACGGCGTCGCGAATCACCTGCAATCCCATGCGCTGCGCTTCGAGGGCCGTTGTATGGGGGCGAAAGTAGACGGCCTCGATCGCCGTGTTGTCCATGAAGTCGAGCTTGATATAACGCGCGCCCCAATCGCGCGTGAGCGTGCGGTACGTGTCGCGCAAAAACTGCTGCGCGGCGGGATTCGTCGCGTCGAGCACGAAAAGCACTTCCCGGCCGGCCTCGTCACCCACGCCGATCTCGATGGGCTCTCCCTCCGTGTTATGCACAAGCCAATCTTTGTGGTGCTCGTAGACCCACGAGCGGTCGCTCACCTCGAATGGCGCGGTCCAGAAGCCCATGCGCAGGCCCAGCGAACAGACTTCGTGCGCGAGCGGCGCCAGCCCGCCAGGGAATTGCGCGGCGTTGGGCGTCGCATATTCGCCGCGCGCGTAGGCGTAGCCGAGGTCGAGATGGAAGTAGTCGAAGCCCAGCGGCTCAAGGTGCTGCGCAAGCCACTCTGCGTTGGTCGAGGTGTTGGCCTGCGTGATTCCGGAGTAGTACGCAGTCCAACTCCACCAGCCCATCATCGGCTCGCTGGTCATGCGGCTGCGATGCAGCTTGCGAATGGCTTCTCCGTAGTCCTCCAAAATCGCATGGTAGTCCGGGCCGGTCGAGAACATGAGCGGTTCGGAGGTCATCGACGTACTGGGCGCAAGGGGCAGACTCAACTCGATCAGATTCTTTGCCGGCCCATCCTTCAATCCGGATTCCGGATCGGTTGCCTGGATTTCGGTGGTTCCGGTCGAATCGACCGTATATGAACTTGGCGCGGCCCCGTCCGGCTTCACGCGCCAATGGAGAATCGTCAGAAAACGGTCGGAGCTCAGCGCGCCGAAGAAAAGCGATGTGTGGCTTGTACGGTTATAGATGAGCTGGCTGCCCACGCCGCGAAAAACGCCGTTCGGCGCCTGATCGTAGTCGTAGATCTTGAGCGGAGGCCAGTCTTCGCTGAAGCTGTCGGAGAGGATTCGATCGCTGTTCTCGCTGTCGCTGGTCGAAAGCGAAGGTTCGCCGATCGCCTCGACCGGGCGAATGGCCTGCACCGTGAAATCGGCATCTGTGTGGTTCTCAACCGTCACCCGAATCTCGCCGGCGGGAATGTTGTCGAAGAGGCGAATGGTGTAACTGAGGTGCGGTTTTGCGTTGAACCCGTCGCACTGGACGGAAAGCTGCGCTCCGCGGCCGAGCCCGTCGTCGAATGCAGACTGCCGAACTTGGTGCTCCGGGAAATCGCTGCAGGTGAGCCATAGGCGATCGACCTGAGCGCCGACACGGGCATGAACGATCGCGTGATGAAGGGTGTTATCGGCGATCTCATACGATCCGTCGTTTTCGTGGACGATGACGGTTTGCTGCTTATTGCGAAGCGTGAAGTCGGCGGCAAAAGCCGACCACGCAAAGCAAAGACCACACATCGCGAAGGTGAAATGAAATCGCCCCGCAACTCTCCACAAAGGCGCAGTCATTGGATTTCTCCTCCTGGTCTCGAGCCGGCTACGCCTTCAAAGCAGAATCGCCTGTATGCCGGTGAGCCCACAGAAGTCGGCCAGCGCGGGATAGAGATCCTCGCCGTAGCCGAGGCACGCGTATTCGTTGGTCCAGTGCTGAAGCAGCGCATCGATGTCACAGTGCGCCGTAACGAAGCCATGCGGCCAGAAAGGAATGCCGCATTCGTTCAAGCGCTTCTCGATTTGATCTGCCGGCGGCTCAAAGATGGTTGCGCGCGCCAGCACCATCTGGAATTCGCCGTTGACGCGTCCCAGGCGCGCGAGCACGCCTTCGCCAACCTTGCAAATGAGCCTGACCGAGAGCCCGCCCGCTTCGCCCTCGGTGGGAATACCGTGCGTAGCAAAACCGGCCGGCCCCAGTTTGCCCGCGAGCGATGGCGGACACGCGCCATCGCCGATGATTTTGATCTCGCGCGTCTTGCGGTCAATGTGCTGCAGGTCGCCGTAGTAGACGCGTTCGCGGCTCAAGCGCGTGAGCAGAAGAACTGTAAGTGCGGTGTTGAAATCGCCCAGGGTCGAAGTGCCGTGCCCGTCTTCGAGCATCATGCTCTGCGCAAAGCACGTTGCCGAATAGTCGTCGGCCAGGCCGGGAAACGATTGAATGGTGTAGAAGTCGAAGTGTTCCCGCTCAACGATCTGCTTCAGCGCGAGATACAGGCGAATGGAACGATCGTTGACGGGATTCGGCTCCGGCGCCTCGCCGAACAGTTCCTTGAGCCGCGGGCGAAGCGCCTCGATCTGCGATGCGCGTATCTGCTCCGCTGTGCGAATCAGTTCGGTGGTGTCGCGCGAATCGATATCGATGCCGAAAACGCGCATCCACTGCGAGGGATCGGCGGCTCCGCAGGTCTGGCCCATGCCGCGGCCGCCGAAGGCGCCAATGGTGGCGAGATTCAGCTTGTTCTTCAAATGCGCGGCGCGGGCGTAGCTCACGATGCGGCCGATCGTATCGGGCTCATCGAGACCGCCGTAGACAAAGCGATGCGGCACGCCGATCTCGAGCAGACCTCCATGCAGAACCAGCCCGCCGACGGGTCGCCATCCCTGCGAGCCGGGATGAGTCCACAGCAGCACGGCTTTACCGCCGAGCGCGATGTCGCGCACCGCACCCACCAGATGCGCGGCCCACACCCACGTCCCGGAGAAAAGCACGACAGCATCGACGTTTCCGTCGTGCTTCATCCTGCGCAGGGCCTCGGCCGCTTCGCGCTTGCTGGCGATCACGGTTTCGTGCTCCACCAACGCCAAGCCGGCTTCTCGCAGAGCGGTCTTGGCATTCGCAATCAACGCATCGTCGATGAATGGAGTGCCCATCGGGTCGCGAAGGCCATCTTTGTGAACGCCGAAAACGATGAAACCAACGGTTGGCTGAATCACCGGATTGCTCCTGCAGGTCGAGCGCCGCTCGATGTGGGATGAACGAGAGTGGAACGGAATTGGCTGTAACCCGCGAACTGCGGCTGGTAGAGGTGCTGCTCGGCGGCGTCAGCGAGAATGCAACTGTGTTCGCGGACCATCGCGGCTGCGGCGTGCGCCAGATCGGGATAAGCGCCAAGAGCAACGTAGGCCAGCATCGCACCGCCCAGGCAGACCGACTCCTGGCATCGCATGAGGTGCAGCGTCTTTCCTGTCAGTGCGGCGCGAAGCCGAAGACCCAGCGGCGAGCGGGTTCCACCGCCGGCAACGTGGATGTGCCCGAATTGTGAGCCGGCGGATTCGAGACACCCGGAGACGAGCGCGAGTTCGCATGCGATTCCTTCGAGTACACCCTTGTAGAGCCGCGAGCCGGAAGTATCGGGCGTGAGACCTCCGATGGCGGCTCGTGCCTCGGCATCGAATTCCGGATTGCAGCTGCCGATCAGGTGCGGCGTGATCAGCAAGCCGGTGGGTTCGTCGGGCGCGCCGGCTTCGAGCGCTTTCCAATGCGCATCCGCGTCGCCCGCGGCATCGCCAAAGAGAAGCCGATTCAGCCACTCCAACATGATTCCCGATGGAAAGTAGGCGATCGTCACGTATTTTGCGGGAACGGCGTGCGGATAGGTGTTCAGGCTGGATTCAAGAGCCGCTGCGTTGAGTTGTGGACGATCGGATACGACAAGAACGCACTCGTAGGTGCCGAGCGAGCCGGCGGCCCGACCTTCGTCCACGATGCCGAGGCCAATGGCTCCTACTGCCTGGTCGTGGCCGCCGACAACCACCGGCGTGTCTTCAGGAGCTCCAAGCAGCGCGGCGAACTGTCGATTCAGCTTACCGGCGATCGTCCCAGCCTGCACAAGCGTAGACAGGGATTGCGGCGAGATTCCAGCCGCCGAAAGCACCTCGTCGGACCACGCGCCGCGAGCGACATCGAATGCCATGAAACGCGCTGCGTGCGAGAAGTCGATGAGCGGCTCGAGGCCGAGGCGAAAGAGTAGATAATCCGTTACGCCGAAGAAACGATGCGTCGCCGCAAAGATCTCCGGCGCATTTCGCTTGAGCCAGATCAGCTTCGGAACCGGATACATGGGATGGCTGATATGGCCGGTGATGCGAAACAGCCGCTCGCGGCCGATTTCGCGCTCGCACCATTCCGCTTCGCGAACGGCGCGGGAGTCGGCGTTCAGGATCGCCGGATGAAGCAGGCTTCCGTCGGCGCCGGCGGGAATGAATGTCTCGCCATGGGAGTTGAAGCACACAGCTTCTACCGCTTCGCCGGGGCTCTGCTCGGTCACCTCGCGGCACAGAGCTGTCACCGCGGCGAACAGCGTCTCAGGGTCGATCTCAACAAACCCCGGCCGCGGATGCTGCGGCGTGTACGCAGCAGACCGAATGGAGCGTACCTCACCCGTGGCCGCGATCAGCGCCGCCTTGCAGCGGCTCGAACCTATGTCGACAGAGAGAATGCTCATGGTTCGACGCCGTCGAGAATGGCGCGCGCCTGTTGGAGAAATCCTTCCATGTCGTCCGATTGGAATACGTTTCGGCCGAAGAAGACGCCGGCGGCGCCGGCTTGCATCGCTCCTCTCACCATGTCGAGCGCCGCAGAGCTGCGGCTGCCGCCCAGAACGAGAATCGGAATGGGGCAACCTTGCACGATCGAACGCATGGCGTCGGCGCTTCCCGCATAATCGGTCTTAATTGCATCGGCGCCGAGTTCCACGGCGATGCGGGTGTGCAGGGCGAGCCACTTCGGGTCGCCGGGGTTCGCGACGTCTTTTCCGCGCGCCAACGTTTCCACAATCAGCGGCATGCCCAGCCGCTCGCATTCGCGCGCCACCTGCGCATTGCGCGCGATTTCCCTGGTTTCAAAATCGCCGTCGCCGGTGCCGACGACAAGATAGGTGAGAACGGCGTCGGCACCGTGGCGCAAGGCTTCTTCGGGAGTCGCGAGCATCGTGCCGCGCAGCACGCCGTGCTCGCCCTGGCTCAGCGAGTTCCATACCGTCGACCAGTCGATGCGCGCGATCAGACCCGGCGTGGCTGCGCGCGGGAAGCAGTCGATGCAGCGCTGAATGAGGCCGAGATTGAGAAGAATCGCATCGACGCGGGCGCGGACGAAGCGCGAGATTTTATTGCAGGGGTCTTCGGTTCCGGGAATGGGCCCGAGCACGGAAGCGTGGTCGAATGCCACAACAAGCGTTCCCTTTCCCGGCGCATTCAAAACCCGGTTGAGCCGCACGCGCTTGCCGGAGTCGCTCAATCCATCCTCCTTTTTATTTTTCCTCGAATCTTCGATTGCTGGCGGGAACGAAATCGGTCGGCATTTTTCCGGTGATGTGGATTTTGAAGGTTTGATCGGCAGGAGTCGAATCGAGTCCCGTCATTTTAAGACGCACCTCGTAATCGCCAGGTTCTGTCCACGCGTGGCTCGCGCGGGCCCCTTGCGACTCGATGCCGTCGCCAAAATTCCATTTGTAGGTCAGCACGGGATCGCCGCTCGTCTGGTGCGCTGCGAACGCGAGGCTCTCGCCGGCATTTCCTGTTGCCGGTTGGTCCATATGGATGACCGGCTCATCCACGCTGGCGTTGCCGTTGACGATCTTGAGCACGCGCACGGAGTGCGGCAGCAGCGATAGATGAATCTCAACGGAAACCTCCAGAGCCTGCGCATGGCTCAAGAGAACATCGGAGATCGTGTAGTGGCCGCTTGCTGCGAGTCCCAGATCGGCGAGGCGAAGGGCGTAGCCGGTGTTGTGCTCGGTCCAATTGAAGACAGTCAAAATGCTCTGGCGATCCGACTCCTTGAGAAAGAAAACGCTGGGCTGGCCATCGGACGGCGCGTAGCTCATCAGGTCGATCGGCTTCGATGCGCGCCCCAGGCGGATCATGTCGATGAGGTCCTCGTTCTCGATAAGCGCCAGCCGTTCCGGAGAATTTTCGAGTGAGGGAAGGTTGTCGCCGATCTCGAACATGCCGCCGGAAACCGCGGCCAACGCGATGGACACGCGCGCCTCATCGAGAGTCGCCGGCTTAACGCTCTCGTGCCACGACTGATCGGGAATGGTTTGCGTGGAAACGGTAAAGGCATCCGGGTCCGAGACGAAGAAGTTGCGATTCATGAAATAACGCGCGGCGATGCCGGTTGCCGCGTCGCGGCTGGCCTCGAAGGTATGACCGGTGTCTTGCGAGATACGCCCGTAATCGACGAAGCCGACGGGATTCATCATGACGCTGCCGTCTTTATCGAGGAGCACATCGTCGCCCACCGTCTCACGAATGATCTGCAGGCCGATGCGCTGCGCCTCCATCGCCGTCGTATTCGGCTTGAAGTAATAGCCTTCGATCGCGGTGTCATCCATGAAATCCATCTTGATGTAATGGATGCCCCATTCGTGGACGAGCTTGGCATAGGTTTCACGGAGATAGTTCTGCGCTCCGGGATTCGTGGTATCGAGCACGTAGAGCTGGTCTTTGTCGTCGTCCACGTGCCCTGCATGAATTGGCTGTCCATCGGCATTTTTCACCAGCCAGTCGGGATGGTTCTGAAAGAACCATGAGCGCTCCGAGACCTCGAAGGGCGCGGTCCAGATGCCGGGTGTGAGCCCAAGACCGCGGATCCGGTACTCGACCGGCGTCAAGCCGTGCGGGAACATCGCCGCATTGGGTGTTACGTATTCGCCGCGCGCGAACTGGTAGCCCTCGTCGATGTGAAAAAGGTTGTAGCCATATTCCAGCAGGTGTTGGGACTCCCACGTGGCGTTCGCCAGCGCCGCGCCCTCATTCAGGCCGAAATAGAATGCCGTCCAGCTCCACCACCCCATCAGCGGCGGCGCCAAGACGCGTGCATGGTGAATCTGCCGGATGAGCGCGCCATAAGTTTCGAGCTGTGCATGATAATCCGTCGCCACGCTCAGCAGAAGCTGCTCCGAAGCAAGTTCGGCGGCCGGTTCGACTGGCAGGCTCAGCGTGACGCGGTCTTGCGCCGGCGAATGCTCAAGCGAATTCTCCAGTTCCAGCTCCGTTGTTCCCGTCGAATCGGCCTCCCATGCCGTGACACGCGGCGCGCCGGACGCCGAATTGTCCAGGTGCAGTCGCAGGATGGTAAGAAAGCGATCCGACGTCAGCGCGCCAAGAAAGATGCTTTCGCGGCTTTGCCGGTTGTAGATGAGCTGGCTGCCCACGGCGCGATGCATGCCGTCCTTTGCGTCGGCGAGATCGTGAATCTTCATCCCCGGCCGATCTTCGCTGAAGCTGTCGGAAAGAACGCGATCCTCCGCCGCGGGACCTCCGAGATCGGGAATCGTTCCGCCCTCGGCCTCGACGGCGCGGATGGCCTCGACATGAATCGTTTTGCCGGTGGTGTTGTGCACTGTCGCCTGGATGTCGGCAAAGGGCATTTCCTTGGAAGCTCGCAGGGAATAGACAAGGTCCGGCTCGTCCTCCAGCCCGGTCCACTGAACCTCCCATTGTTCGGCTTGACCTAGATAGCCGTCGACTGTGGCCCGCCTGACTTCATGATGCGGGTAATCGGAGCAATGCAGCCATCGGCCATCGACCTCCGCCGCAATGCACGCGGTCAGCGCGGCGGTCGCGGCGCCAGGAGCCGCAATGCTGTACTTTCCGTCCGGATTCACTTCGACGCGAAGGCCGTTTTGCTGAGCGTTCAGCGCCAATCCGGCCAACGCAAATCCAGTCAACAGTATGCTTCCCCGTTTTGTGCAGACAATCTGCGGCCCTCGTTCTCTCACCTAGCCCTCCGTTCTTTCTTGCGCAATTCTCAGGGATCTCGAGCGGAAGATCGATCGTTGGTCGGCACACCGCAGGGGCTAAAGCCCGTACTCTTCACGCTGGAGCCCGCACCCTCCCATATGACCCACTACCCTAAAAACTTCACACCGGCTGATCCGTAATCTCTTCGCGCTCCGGATCCCAGTAGAGCCGCTTTCCGCTCCAGTACGATTGCGCCGCCATGATGCAGACGATCGCATGCGAGAATCCGTGGTCCACCGTGGCATTCGGCTGCGTGCGATTCCGCATCGCCTGCAGCCAATTCATCATATGCGTCACGTCGTCATCGCTCGGTC
>JASHTH010000052.1 GCA_030040655.1 Acidobacteriaceae bacterium
TAATGCGCATTCCGAGCTTCGGCTGAGTTGGGGCCATTGTCGACGTGAATGACCGGCAGCGCGGGCGTGGCGGGTTGAGAGCACACCGGCTGAAGCGCGGCGATCGCCAGGACGATCGCGAACGCAAAGCAGCGCCGAGCCGCCCGGCTCCAGGGACGAACTCGCATGAAAAAGACCTCCGGTTCAGCTTATCGTAGACAGGAGGCGACAGGCCCCGAGCGGTTGACATCCCAGTGCGTCCATTGGTTAGCTTCGGCTTCCCTAGGTCCTGCAGTCGTTTCATCAAAAATCAGGCAATTTCGGCCTCTTCGCCGCGTGGATAAAATCGCATGTCGGTTGGTCGCCGCATCTCGAAGCTCTTTTCCCGGCGCGCCATGGGCAGTGACATCGACGCCCATCGCGCCGCAAGCGGAGAACGCGTCGCCGGCGAAGGGCCGTCGTCGATCCTTTCGAGCATCGGGCCGGACATCCGGTTCGCCTGCCGCCAGCTCGTCAAGAACCCGGGCTTCGCCGCCACCGCGATTCTGGTGCTGGCGCTGGGCATTGGCTCCAGCGTGGCCATCTTCGCGTTTGTCGATGCGGCGCTGATCGAGCCGCTGCCCTATCGCGAGCCATCCCGCCTGGCCGCGCTCTTCGAGAGCATGACCCTCGGCGCGCGATTCCATATCTCCTATCTCGATTTCCTCGATTGGAAGCGCCTCAACACCGTCTTCGCTTCGCTCGACATTTACGACGACAGCAGCCTCGCGCTCACCACTCCGTCGGGCGCGCTACACGTGGATGGCGCCACGGTAAGCGGCGGATTCTTCCGCACGCTGGGCGTCGTTCCGGTGCTGGGACGCGATTTCGCGCCCGGCGAGGACGCGCCCAACGGGGCTCGCGCCGTGATGCTGAGCTACGGCGCCTGGCAGCGGCGCTTCGGCGGGCGAGCCGACATCCTCGGAAAATCGGTGACGCTCGACGGCAATGCTCACACCATTGTCGGCGTGCTTCCGCAGCCGTTTCATTTCGCTCCCGTGGAGCCTGCCGAGTTCTGGGTCGCGATTCATCCCGATGATTCCTGTTCCCAACACCGCGGCTGCCATAATTACGCCGGAGTCGCGCGCCTGAAAGAGGGAACAACCATCCAGGCTGCTGCTGCGGAGATGACCACCATCGCCGATCAGCTCGCGCGGCAGTATCCCGATCACGACGCGCATCGCGGCGCAACCGTGCTGGCGCTCTCCGAGTTGATCGTCGGCGATCTTCGCCCCATTCTGTTCGTGCTGCTGGGCGGGGCAGCGCTTCTGATGCTGATTGCCTGCGTCAACGGCGCGAACCTGCTGCTGGTTCGTTCCGAGAGCCGCAAGCGCGAGTTCGCCGTGCGCGGCGCGATGGGCGCCTCGCCGTCGCGTCTGATTCGCCACTTGGCGACCGAAGGGCTGGTGCTGGTTGCGGCCGGCGCTGCGCTGGGGCTGGCCTCGGCGCAGGTTGCCATTCGGCTCCTGCTGCGGCTCATTCCCCAATCCATGGTCGACAGCATGCCTTATCTGCGCGGCCTGGGGATGAATTGGCGTGTCATCGCCTTTGCCGTTGCATTGGCGCTCTTCGCGGCTTTGCTGTTTTCCCTGGTTCCGGCGCTGCGCCTGTCGCGAAGCAGCGCCGGCCCGGCGATGCGCGATGCCCTTGCCGCAGGTGGACGCGGCTTTGCCGGAACCCTGTGGCGCCGTTTCGGCTCGAATCTGGTGGTGATCGAACTGGCCATGGCCATGGTGCTGCTGGTCTGCGCCGGACTGCTGGCCAAGAGCTTTTACCGGCTGCTCCACACCGATATCGGATTGGAGCCGGACCATCTGGCCGCGCTGCGCGTCGAAGCCCCGCAGGCCGGCTATGCCGATGACGCCAAGGCGGTCGCGCTGGAGAAGCTGGTTGCGGCCCGCGCTGCCCGGTTGCCCGGCGTTCAGTCGGCCGGCATCTGCGTCCAGTTGCCCGTAGGCAGAGGCGAAGGCAGCACGACGTTTCGCGTGGTCGGCCGGCCGTACCACGGCGAGCGCATCGAGGTGCTCAATCGCGAGATCGATCCCGGATACTTCACGACCATCGGCGCACGAATGCTGCGCGGCCGCAACTTCACTTTTGATGATGACGCCTCGCATCCGCTCGTCATGGTGATCAATCGCGCCATGATGCGCAAATACTTCCCCGGCGAAGATCCCATGGGAAAGAAGATCGCTTTCGACGCGGACTCACCCGCATACCGGATCGTCGGCATCGTCGACGACATCCAGGAGGGCCAGCTGGATCGCGCTCCGGGACCGGCTATGTACATGCCCATCGCCCAGCTAGCGGATCGATATTTCTTCGTGGTGGTCCGCACGTTCACTGAAGAGCAAACGATCTTCTCCGCGCTGGCCGGCGCCATCCACGAGATCGATCCCTCCATCGCGACGGCGCAGCCAACCGTGATGCGCGAACACATCCACGATTCACCTGCGGCCTATCTCCATCGCTCGTCGGCGTGGCTCGTGGGCGGCTTCGCCGGCATGGCTCTGCTTCTGAGCGTAGTGGGGCTATACGGCGTGATCGCCTACTCGGTGAGCCAGAGGACGCGCGAGATCGGCGTGCGTATGGCGCTCGGCGCCGAGCGCGGAAGCGTATACGCGCTCATCGTCAAAGAGGCGGCATGGCTCACTGCCATAGGCATCCTCGCGGGGCTCGCGTCTTCACTCGCCGCGGCGGCGCTCATGCGCAACCTGCTCTTCGGCACCGAGCCCTGGGACGCGACCACGCTGGCCGGCGTAACGATCGTGCTCGCCGTCGGCGCCATGCTGGCCAGCTTCATCCCCGCTCGCCGCGCTGCTTCCGTAGATCCCGTCGAGGCCCTGCGCGCGGAGTAATCTGCGCTTTGGGCCGAAGCAAATCAAATCCGGTATTGCAGCGGCTTGATGCCGTTATCGCGCAGATAAATCTCTGCCTGCCCGCGATGATGCGCCACATTCTGGCTGAGTTTCCAGCCCATTGAGCGGCGCTTTGGACGGCTTGGCGCGCTAACGCGGTTCCAATATAGATGTACTCCGGAGCGGGACCGGCCTAGTCGACGCGACCCCAAGGAGCGGCGACACAGGCAAAAGCCGAGACGGGTATATCAATCTCGGAACCGCCGTAGTGTATGGTTACAGGCGGCGGCAAAGTTGCGAAAAACATGGGGAGAAAACCGTGCTGGGATTGAATCGCAGAAGTTTTCTTAAGGCTGCAGGGACGGCGTCGGCGGCCACGTTGCTGGGGCCGCGCATTCACGCGCTGGAGGCATGGCAGGAGGAGCTGGCGAAGCCGATCTCCGCGAACGATCGCATCCAGATCGCGCTGATCGGCGCCGGCGGCCAGGGCCAGTACGACACCAGGACCGCGCTCGAAGTTCCTGGCGTAAAGCTCGTCGCCGTGGCCGATTGCTACAACGGGCGGCTCGAGCACAGCAAAGAAATGTGGGGCGACGACCTCTTCACCACCCGCGACTATGCGGAGATCCTTACCCGCAAGGACATTGACGCGGTCATCATTGGCACGCCCGATCACTGGCACAAGCAGGCGGCGGTCGATGCCATGAAGGCCGGCAAGGACGTCTACTGTGAGAAGCCGATGATTCACCTTTACTCCGACGGGCCGGAGATGATCGAGACGGCGCGGGAAACAAAGCGGATTCTGCAGATCGGCAGCCAGCGCGTGAGTTCGGTCATCTACGCCAAAGCGAAGGAATTGCTGGCCTCCGGCGCAATCGGCAAGCTGAATATGGTGACGGCCCACTGGGACCGCAATTCGGCGATCGGCGCATGGGACTACACCGTCCCGCCGGACGCGTCAACCGAAACATGCGACTGGCCGCGCTTTCTCGGCGCCGCGCCGAAGATCGCCTTCAACGCCGAGCATTTCTTCCAGTGGCGCAAATGGAAGGCCTATGGCAGCGGAGTGGCCGGCGACCTGTTCGTGCACTTGTTTAGTGGTACGCATTTCATCACCGGCGCGCACGGACCGACGCGCGGAATGGCGACCGGAGGCCTGCGCTTCTGGAACGACGGGCGCGATGTACCCGACGTGATGCTGGGCCTCTTCGATTATCCCGAAGGATTCAATCTGAGCCTGCGCGTGAACTTTGTCGACGGCGGCGAAGAGAGCGAAGAGCTGATCTTTACCGGATCGGAAGGCACGATCGAGATCGGCTGGAATGGGCTTTCCATCAATCGCGTGCCGCGCGAGAAAGACCCTGGCCTCACCGTGGGAACATTTACCGAAGCGATGCAGAAGCAGATCGAGGAGGAGCACGAAAAGAAATATCCGCCAACGCACTTCGAGGGCGAGCCGCCGGCCGGCTACGAGAAATTCGTCGTGCCACCTGGCTACAGCGACAGTTATGACCACTTCAAGAACTTCTTCGCATCCGTGCGCTCGCGCGAGCCTGTCGTCGAAGACGCGGTCTTCGGCTTCCGCGCGGCCGGCGCGGCGCTGCTCAGCAATTTGAGTTATGAGCGCGGCGTGGTGGTGCGCTGGGATCCGGAGACGATGAAGGTGGTCTAGAGAGGCGGGCTGGGCCGGTAAAGTGCGCCGGCCCAGGCTGGGGGAGGGAGTTCGTGCGGAGGTAGAGAGAATACTCGTCTGACAACCGCGGCGCTCTTGCTGCTCAAGCCGCCAAGTGTTTCGAGGCCCCAAATCGATCTCATCTTTGACTTTCGGGGCTTGCATCTTTTTTGGAGTTCGGATGCTTCGCTGCCCGTAAGCGTCCTTGCGATTCTTGCGCCATCCGCGGGAAGCCGATGCCGATCGGGTCCCGGGTGCCGATTGAATTTATTTAAATTGCTCCTTCGTCGAAATATCGTCGATTACGCACCACGGCACGTTGCAGCGAGAGTTAGAGCGGAACTCGCGAATCTTTGTTTCCAATTCTCATCGTTGTTGCGGTCTGGTTCGCTTGCCGCTTTCTTTCTCTCACGGCCAATGGGATGCCTCGGCGATGAGCGCGGTTGTCCCATGGAAAGTCCCTAGGACGGCCTTTGTGATATATGTTTCGACATGTTCCTCCGCGAAGCGTTTCTCGCCGCGATCTTATTGTCGATTCCCCTTTCCGCCTCGTCGATTCGCGCACAGAGTGTCGCGCCCTCTCCGCCGATGGGTTGGAATAGTTGGGATTCCTACGGGCTGACCATCGACGAAGCGGATTTTCGCGCCAACGTGAAAGTGCTTGCCTCGATCCAGCAATTCGGCTGGAAATATGCGGTTATCGACGAGGGTTGGTACATGGCCGATCCGTTTGCGAACACGGTTGCACTGCATGAATACCAATTCGATGGCGAAGGCAACCTTATGCCGGCGACCAACCGCTTTCCCTCGGCGGCAGGCGGAGCTGGATTCAAGCCGCTCGCCGACTGGGTTCACGCGCAGGGGCTCAAGTTCGGCATTCATATCGTTCGCGGCATTCCGCGGCAAGTCGTCAAAGAAAACCTGCCCATCGCCGGCGGCAGGTTCCATGCAGCCGAAGCGGCCGACATCGCCGCCACCTGTCCCTGGGACGAGGGCAATTATGGCGTAAGCGACACGCCGGCCGGCCAGGCTTATTACGACTCGATGATGAAGCTCTACGCGAGGTGGGGGCTTGATTTTATCAAGGTCGATTGCATCTCCGACCACCCTTACCGGCCAACCGAGATCCGGCAGATTGCGCTGGCCATTAAGCGCGCGG
>JASHTH010000404.1 GCA_030040655.1 Acidobacteriaceae bacterium
GGAACTGGGGTTCTTTACCAAACGAAATGTAGGCCAATTTGTCGCAGATCAGAGCAAGCACAGAAGCGCAGGAGTATCTTTCCCACAGCTATATCAAAAACCGAAGCCGCCTCGCCGAAAGCGCGTATAATCCTCGGCACTATGACAGGTCCAACGGCTTTTCGCCTTCCGATAGTTCGCGGCAGAACCTTCACGAAAGAGCGCGTCGTTACATCTGGAGTCCGTTTCGAGAACTGCCGCTTTATTGAGTGCACGATGGTTTATTTTGGCGGACCAGGTGAGATGTCAGACTGTTTCCTTTCTCCGAATACCGTTTGGGCGTTCGAGGGAGAAGCGGCCATGATCGTGCAGACTCTTCAGCGGTATGGATTTCGTTTTGTGTACGGAAGCGGAGAAGGCGAGGAACCAACTCGCTTCCCTTCGGATGCACTCTAGATGCCGCCATGCGCCGGATTCTACTCCAGTCTGTCAAGTACAACTTCATTTGTAGTCAGTGAAGTATATTGTTACCATTTAATTGATTTTGTTGGCAATCTGCAGCTCTGCCATTGCCCGTCGGTCTCCTTTGAGCGGTCTGGGGGTGACCCATTCCAAGGTGGCGCAGGTCTCCCGGGCCCCTTGGCGCCTTCAGGTAGAAATCTCAAGCTGCGTCAAAAGCCGAGCCCGCAGGACGCCGGTCCCGGTCACCGAACCCGGCGATCGGCCAAGCGGGCCGGCAGAGGTCGGACGGCCTTCGGCTTCTTCCTGGCGGGCGCATCCCGCCCGTCACGGCGGTCTATTTCCCAACGCACCGCAAGACTGCTCGTATCGGTCTTCGAGCCGCACCCAAAAGTGAAGGTGTATGAATTCAAGAGCACATTCGCTCCGGAGGGCAATCGCGTGAATGGAGTTTCGCCGGGCAATCGTGGCATTTGCGCCGCCCCTACGGGGCTCTGGGTGTTCATTCTGCCTGTTTCCCAGCGTTGAAACGCTGGGCTAACGAACTTTGTGCCTACGGCGCGGGCAATTGGAACCACTTGAATCAACCGATCTCCTTCACGCAATTGCTCTGAGATTCGCCCCGGTCAGGCCACTAGGTTGCCCGGTAAGTGGTATTCTCTGCCGCCGTCGGGTCAGGATACACTTCGCTCTGTCAATTCCCCGCGGCAAGCGCGCTCAAAATGGAATTCAGCGGTACTCCAATGGCTGTAGGGCGAAGCGATTTCGCGAAGTGGCTTATTCCTTAATCAAAGGCCACCCTACAAAAGGGCCAAGATGTCTCACACGAGTTGGAGGGCCGCTCTAGCCGGGTGATTTAGAGGCCTTAACTCTATGCGATTAGATAGAATCCTTATTCTATTCGCGATCGTCGCGTATGCCGCGGGCGCCGCCGCCGAGAATATCACCGGCACCATTCTCATCAAAAAGAAACTTACCCGGCGCAATGTGACTGCCGATGTCTCGGTCTATCAGCGGGGCACCGCGGTACAACTTGGCAAGGACAACCAGGACGATCCGATCGCCTATGAGGAGTCGCGTGTCGCGATCTATGTGGAAGGGCCGGGACCCGCGGCGCACGACGAATCCGGCGCGGCGCCGCTGCAGGTCGAGCAGTTGGACCGCCGATTCGTGCCCGATGTTGCCGTGATCCCCGCCGGGACCACGGTTTCGTTCCCGAACATGGACCCGATCTTTCATAACATCTTTTCCTTTTCGAAAGCCAAGACCTTCGACTTGGGCAGTTACGACAAAGGCGAAACCCGCAAAGTACTTTTTCCCAAGCCCGGCATCGTCGATGTCTATTGCCATCTGCACCCCAACATGGAAGCAACCATCGTTATCACTCCGAACCGGTGGTATGCCCGGCCTGACAGGACCGGGCAGTATCGAATTGAAGATGTGCCTCCTGGGCACTACACTCTCGTCGCCTGGCATAAGTCCGCCGGGTTCTTTCGTAAATCGATCGTCGTCGAAAGCGGACGCGATTCCACCGCCGACTTCTTTATTCCCGTAGAAGCCGATCCGAAGCAAGAAAACGTCGGGTCGAATCCATCGCTCGGGGGAAGGTGAGTCCTGGTGACCACGCGATTTCGAACCCGCGCATTCCTGATCTGCTTTGTGCCGTTCGCCGTCCTGCTGGCTTGCAGCTTCTGGATGATCCAGCAATCGGTGGAATCGACCGTGCGCGACGGATTGCGCGCTTCGTTCGGCGAAAGCCAGCTTGCCATCGCGCGGATTCATGCCAAGAGCGACCTGCAGGACAGCCGCTTTCTCAGGGTGGCCGGGGAGAACGCCGCGCTGAAAGCCGGCATGGAGCTTCTGCTCTCGCATCGGGGAAACAGCGAGGCTCGGCGGACGGTGGAAGATCAGTTGCGCGAGCTCGGCGAGCACATGGGCTTCGACTTTCTGCTGGTCGCGGCGCCCAACGGTGCGCCGCTGGCCGCTGTCGCGCGACAGACCGCGGCGAGCGGACAAACGCAGCTCGTCCCTGTCGATCCCCATTTGCTAAGCCGCGCCGGCAACGGCCTTCTGCCCTTGGGCGGCCGCACATTCAGGGTGGCGTCGGTCCCCGTCGATCAGAGCGACGAGAATCTCGGCAGCCTGTCGGTCGGCGCCTACTTCGATTTCTCCGAGTTCACCACGCCTGCCGTGTTGGTTGCCGACGGCAAAGTCATCGCGTCCAACATCCGCGGCATCTCCTTCGACGAGTTGAACGCGGCACTCGGCCGATGCGACGATCACTCGGAATGCAACGTGCGCCTGCAGGGCGCAAACTGGATCTCGCTCGCCATGCAAACCTATGGCGGAGGCTACATGCTGCGCAGCCTGGAGAATGTCGATCAGGCCGCCGCTCCGATCCTGTCCAGATTGAATCGCCTTTTCCTGACCCTCACACTCATCTGCGTGCTCGTTGCGCTGCTGTGCAGCGTGGCGGAATCGCGATCGATCGTCAAGCCGCTGTCGGCCGTCGTCTCCCATCTGCGCCAGACGGCGCGCACCGGCGTGCTGACGGAGTTCAAGGGCCAACCGTCGTCGGTCCTGGAAATCCGCGAACTGGCCGAGATCTTCAACCGGGCGGCGGTGTCGGTGCAGGCCGCGGGCGAGGATCTGCAGTCGGCCTATCTGGAGTTTGTCGGATCGTTGGCCAATGCGCTCGACGCACGCGATCGCTACACTTCGGGCCACAGCCGCCGCGTAAGCGACCTGGCCTGCGCCACGGCCGCCGCCATGCGGCTCGATCCCACGCATGTGGAGCGCATCCGCATCGGGGCGATCCTCCACGACATGGGCAAGATCGGCATCTCCGACAGCGTGCTGCAAAAGCCCGGCCGGCTGACGGAAGAGGAGTTCGCGCACGTCAAGGAGCACCCGGTAATCGGCCGGCGCATTCTCGAAGGCGTGCAAGGGCTGGCGCCATTTCTTCCCGCTGTGGAACTGCACCACGAGAATTGGGATGGCAGTGGCTATCCGCGGGGGCAGCGCGGCGAAGAGACGCCCATCGACGCGCGCATCATCCACGTCTCCGACGCCTACGATGCCATGACCACCGACCGCTCCTATCGCCGCGGAATGACCCACGAGCGGGCGATCTCGATCCTCATCGAAAACGCGGGGATCCAGTTCGACGCGCGGATTGTAGAAGTCTTCATCCATCTGCCGCGCGAAATCCTCACCCGGCACACGAGCCTGCCGCAGCGCGAGGACGAAGTCAACGAGCCAGCCATGGCGGTGTCCAGATGAAGCCGGCGGCCCTCTCATGTATGCTCTGGGGGCTGCTCGGCACGCCGATGCTCACGCTGTCTCTCTCCGCCCAGGAAGCCGCGTCCGGCTTCGATCTGCGCGCCACGCTCACCGGCCAGGGGATGGCATCCAACGACTTGACCGAGGCGCCAAGATCGGGATCGCCGGTTTCCGCCGGGTTTCGCGGCGTGGCGTATCCCACCTGGAAGATCAGCGATCATTGGACCGTCACCGGCGCATTCCAGCTTTCTACTCGCCCTTATTTCTACGAAGATCTCTCCACGCCCGGATACGGCGCCAAGGGCGACATCCTGCAGGCCAGCCTGAATTACTCGCGTATCTCCAGCAAAGGCTCCCTGCTTTTTCGCGCCGGCGAGTTATCCAGCGCGTTCGGATCCTTTCTGCTTCGATATGACGACGCCGATAACTGGGTCGTCGATCTGCCGCCCGAATACGGCTATTACTACTCCCCGGTCTCGACGCTCCCCGTGGCCGGCGCGCAGATGGACGCGACACGAGGCAAATGGGACGGCCGTCTGCAATTCGCCAACTCCTCGCCTGCCAACCCCCGCAGCCTGTTCGCGCGCGACCAGTACGGCAACTGGGCCGGCGGCGGCGGATACACCATCCGCCAGGGCTTTCGCGTCGGAGTCTCGGGATTTCGCGGACCCTTTCTCGACCGGCAGTACCAGTATTTCCTGCCCGGCGAAATCGACCCCAGCAAGCTGCCTGCCCGCGGCGTGGGGCTCGACGCCAGTTGGGCGCGCGGGCACTCGAGCGCACAGGGCGAAGTGCAAGAGTTCGTCATGCCTTACACCGTTATTCCAACGTTTCGCGAGTTCGCTGCCTACGGCGAATTCAAGCAGGTGCTCGCTCCACGCTGGTTTGTCGCCGGCCGCGTGGGCTACACCAGCTCAAAGGCTGCCGGCACATCCACCAGCTACGAGACCGCCGCCGGTTACCGACCCAACCGCTTCCAGTTGATCAAGATCGACTACGAGTACGAGCGCTACAGTTCCGCCGACGACCCCAACGACAAGATCTTCGCCGTGCAATGGATCACGACGTTCCATCGTTCGGTGGGACGCGAGTAGCCGAGCGTAGCAACGGCTTACGAATGGCTTGCCTTGAAGCAGCGGCGGCATAGCACCGGTCTGCCTTGCATGGGCCGGAACGGGACCATCGTGGAAACTCCGCAGCGGGAGCAGTTCACACGAGTCAGTTCGAAGACGCCCCGCTTCTTTCTTCGGCACTTTCCGCAATACGAGGGGTCTTGGAGCCCTTTTTCCCGGAAGAACTGCCGCTCCCCTGCCGGAAAAACAAAGCTCGCGTGGCAATTGACACACCTCAGCACGAGGTCGCACGATCCAACCAAAGAGGAAGAGGAGTCGATTCGTCCATCCTCGGCGCCAAACAAGTCATCCGCCGACCTGCCCTTCGCAATCAATCTTTCTGACTCTTCCCGAAGGCGCCTGGAATTCGACCGAAGATCGGACGACTGCTTGCGAAGCTCTGCGGATTGCTCGCGCATCCGCCCGGAAAGAACCTGAATCAACCGGGATTGCTCAACCACATCGAGACCTCGCTCAACCATTCCGACGACAAGACCCAGCAAGGCACGATCAGGTCGAATTCCGCTTCGAAGGGATCGCGATCGAAGTCGGGAAGCGCATCTCCGTCGGGGCTTCGGAAAAGGATTAGCGAGGCAGCGGTCGTCGTGCGCACAAGGGAAACTGCCTCTTGCCGCTCCGGCCCACTCTCGTCCGTCATGGACGCGGCATCGGGTTCGACTCCCGTTTGCAGTTTCGTGCGGAGGTGGCCGATCGAATCCGAGACTTCCACTCGATAGCCTGCGCTCCTGAGCACAGGAAGCGCAGGGCAGCGATCGTCTCCGAAGTGGAGGATGGCAGCGGCCATTGTGGTATTCCAGTCGATAAGTAGTTCAGCGCGATTCTTGACTTTCGCCGCTCAGTGCGATTCTCCAGTATCGGTGAGGCGTTTTATCGGGCATGCAATGCGGCTCCGGAATACAGCGACTGTGCAACGCTATAGCGGTATCCACGCCCGTACGCCTCCAGAGAAGCGCCAAGGCCCATCATTATAGCCTCTCCACCGCCTCGACGGAAGGTACTGAAGTTATGTCGCTTCAGAGGCGAGGCGTGCTCGCGGATTCCCTAGACAACCTTTAGAAAGCGGCTCGGGTCGAGCCTCGCGCCAGGAAAGACGAGCTCGAAGTTGCTCGCGCCAATGGACTTTGAGACGACCTCGCCGAGCACGGCGCGGAAATCGGTGGTGACGGCGAGATCGCGTCCCTCGTTGAGCTGGTGTTCGGCCAGGCCCGGCCAGCGGCCGGAGACGCTACCCCCGAGCACGCGCCCGCCGAGCACGAACATGACATTGGCGTGGCCGTGGTCGGTGCCGCCGGTGCCGTTCTGGCGGGCGGTGCGGCCGAACTCGGACATGGTGACGAGGGTGACGTCTTCGGCCCGGTCGCCGAGGTCGCGCCAGAAAGCAGCGATGGAATCGGAAAAATCGCGCAAGCGATTGGAAAGCTGGCCTTCGACGGCGCCCTGGTTCTGGTGGGTGTCCCAGCCGCTGACGTCGGTGAAGGCGGCCTCGACTCCGAGGTTGGCTTTCAGGAGTTGCGCGATCTGTCTCATGTTGTTGCCGAACTCGGAGTTCGGATACTCGGCGCCGGCCGTGGGCTCGTACTGCGCGGGATCGGCCGCACGCAGCATCTTGACGGCTGCGAAGGTAGCTTCGCCGGTGGAGTGGAAGATGCTGTCGCCGGAGTCGCTGTACATGGCCTCGAAGGCGCCGGCCGCGGGCGAAAGGGGCGCTTCGACGTGGCCGCCGACGGCGAAATTGTTGACGTTACCGAGGGCTAGGGCGGGAACCTTGCCGGCGAGGGTGCGCGGAACCTGCGCGCCGAGCGCGAGCGCGCGGAAGGCCGTGTGCTCGCACGTGTGGCGCAGGTCTTCGGCCTGGAGGGCGCGGTTGAGCCAGCCGTCGGGAGTGCTCTTGACGCCCGGCGTGCCCGACTCCATGTAGTCCTGCGCGTCGAAGTGGGAGCGCGTCATGTCCGGCGATCCGGCGGCGTGGATGACGGCGAGATGGCCTCCGCGATACAGCGGTTGGAGCGAAGCGAGCGAAGGATGCAGGCCGAAGAAGCCGTCGAGATCGAGCACGCGATTGGCTGGGATGCCGATGGTGGGCCGCATGGTGTAATAGTTCTTTTCGCGATAAGGAACGACGACGTTGAGGCCGTCGACGGCGCCACGCTGAAAGACGACGACGAGGCGGCCTTTGCGATTGGCCGCGGTTTCGGCCAGAACCGAGCGAACCAGGAAACTGGGAATCGCGGTGGTGCCGGCGAGGGCGAGGGCGCCGTTGCGGAGGAAGAATCGGCGGTTCGTTTGCATGGTGGACCTCGAAATAGCAAGTCAGCGAGTCAGCGAGTCAGCGAGTCAGTCTCACGGCGGATACCTTCCTTCCCTTGCCGCAAAAAACAACGGCGCGGAATGGATGGAGCGCCCCTCAATTTTGGAATTCGTATTCTCCTTCGTTCTTTCTCATCGCCGTTGGAACTCGGGCGAGCCGAGGAGCAGGCCGGCGATGAGCTGATCCTGCTTCTCGAGGTTTTTTGCCGCCTGCGCCGGGCTGAGCGGCCGCGCCACGGCAGCCAAAGCGCGGTTCTGCGAGGCATCCGGCCGGTTGGGATTCTGCACCTGATCGACAATGGCCGAGCGCGTTGAGA
>JASHTH010000405.1 GCA_030040655.1 Acidobacteriaceae bacterium
TAGATCAATCACTCGGCGAAGACTTCGGCCAGTGTCTTGAGTGTGGCTTTAAGTGCTGTCGAGCTTATCGAACCCAAACGCTTCACCAAGCGCAATTTGTCAACAGCGCGGATCTGGTCAAGGAGAATCAGCCCGCTTTTCCCTGCATGTTTCCCCGGAATTCGAAAGGGAGCCGGTCGGTTGGCGGTAGTCATTGGTGCGATGATTACAGTTCGCAGATAGGCGTGCATCTCCGGTGGAGAGATCACAACGCAAGGACCGGTTTTCTGAATTTCGCTTCCCATCGTCGGGGCGAGGCTCACCAGCCATATATCCCCCCGGCTGACCAGGACCTGGCTCACCATTTCAGCTCCGAGTCCCCTTCGTTTGCGAACTCCGGCCAAACGAGAGCATCGTCGCCGGTGGCGGCAAGCTCCTTCGCGGCCTCACTCCATCCTGCACGAGGTGCGGGTTGGGGCCGGCGAAGAACGAGGGTATTTCCCTCAACCTTCATTTCAGCTTCCTCCTCAAGGCCCACCTGCCGGAGAAGAGGTTTGGGGATGATAATCCCCTGCGAGTTTCCCAGTTTCCGGATAGAAATAATCATAATATCCCCACGTAGTAACAATGTTATCACGTCGCGACAGGATTCGGAGCAAAGTCCGGTAGCTCAGGATGACATCCCGTACCTATTTCGCCCGCGGGTGCGTGCGATCGTAGACCTGGGTTAACTGCGCGGTGGTTAGTTGCGTGTAGCGCTGCGTGGTCGAAAGGCGCTCGTGGCCGAGTAATTCCTGGATGGCGCGCAGATCGGCGCCTTCCTCGAGCAGATGGGTGCCGAAGGCGTGGCGCAGTGTGTGCGGATGCACATCGGCGGAGAGGCCGCGCTGAACGGCGATGCGCTTGACAATACGCCCCACGCTGCGCGTGGTGAGCCGCGCCTGAGCGCCAGCGATTTTGCCCAGCCCGCGCAGGCGCAGATTTAAGAAAAGCGCCGGGGTCGTTAGCCGGCGATCGTTGTCCGCTGCAGCCAGCTTTGCCGCGCGCTCGTCAAGATAGGCCCGCAGCGCCTCGGCGGCCGCGTCGCCGAGAGGAACATACCGCTGCTTCTGCCCCTTGCCGCGCACCAGGATGGCTTCATTGGCCCAGTGAATGTCGTCGAGGTTCAGCCCGGTCAGTTCCGCATTGCGGATGCCGCAGCCGTAGAGCAGCTCCAGAATGGCCGCGTCCCGGGCCGGCCAGCTCGCCGCGTCCTCGTCGACCGAATCGACGACGCGGTTCATCTGCTCGATGGAGGGCACGCGCGGCAGATGCTTGGGCAACCGCGGCGTGGCCACCAGCGCAGCCACGTTGCGTTCGAGCCGCCGCGTGCTCGCCAGCCACTTGAACCAGCTGCGAATCGCCGCCAGCGCCCGCGCCGCGGACGCCTTCGATAACCCGCGGTCGTAGAGCGCGCTCAGGTAGGCGCGAATGTGGGTATGCTCGATGCGCGGGAGGGGGAACTCCGCGCCGCATTGCTCCACGATATGCGCCGCGAACCCGTTCAACTCGCGCTCGTACGCGCGCAGCGTGTGGTTCGACGCGCCCCGTTCGTTGGCCAGCACGCGCAGATACTCGGCGGCCAACGGCTTGAGCGCGCCGGCGCCTGTGTTGTGTGCATCGCTCATGGCGTGTCCTCGGCCGGATCGGCGTCCTGCGATTGGCGCGGAGCCAGGCGCGGAACCAGCCGCGGTCCCGGACGCGGCTTTTCCGGCCGGCGCTTGGCCCGCGGATGATGCATGCGATGCACGGCCTTTAGCCGGCCCAGCGCCAGGTGCGTGTAGACCTGCGTGGTGGAGATATCGGCGTGGCCGAGCAGTTGCTGCACACTGCGCAGGTCGGCTCCGTGCTCCACCATGTGCGTGGCGCAACTGTGCCGCAAAGTGTGTGGGCTGGCCGCCGCGTCGCTCCGTTTCACGATGTGCCAGACCCACTGCCGCGTCAGCGGCATGCCGCGCAGCGAAAGGAAAAGCCGCGAGCGATCCTGGCCGGCTCCGTTTTGCTTCGATGGTCCATTTTGAACGGCGCCGGTTTTACGCGCCGAGCTGATGCGCTGCAAATGCGGCCGGCCTTCGCGAAGATACGCCTCCAGCGCTTCCAGCGCCGCGTGTCCCAGCGGAACGATTCGCTCCTTGTCGCCTTTGCCGCGGACGTGCACGCGTCCGGCGTCCAAGGCAAGGTCTCCGGTGGTCAGCGCCGTCACCTCGGAGACGCGCAGCCCCCCGGCGTAGAGCAACTCGACAATGGCGCGATCGCGAAGGTCGGCAGCCTTGGCCTGCGGATGCGAAGCGGCCATCGCCGCGCGCTCCAGCATCTCGGCCACCTCCGGCTCGGCCAGCGATTTGGGCAGCACTTTCCACGACTTGGGCGAGCCGATATTCACGGTCGGGTCGCGATCGATGCGCCGGTCGAGCAGGAGCCACTTGTAGAAGCCGCGCAGGCAGCTCAGCTTGCGTGCCGACGACCGAGCATCGATGCCATGCGTGCGCAGGTGTTCGAGAAACCCGGCCACGTCCTGCTGGGCGGCCGACATCAGCACGCCGTTGCGGCCCTCCAGGAACTCGGCAAACGTGTTCAAATCGCTCAAATAGGCTTC
>JASHTH010000406.1 GCA_030040655.1 Acidobacteriaceae bacterium
GGCCCCGATCACCCTTCATACGTTGCGAGGATACGCCGGCCGAGCCGGTTCGCGAAAAAAAAAGCTTTCCATCCCCGGTCCCCAAATGCGAGGGACCGGGGGCACCCTCAACTCGATTGAGTCTCCCTTTGAGATCGTGGCCACCCTCGCCCAGTTCTTCCGGCTCGTGTGGTCGGCACCCACTGCAAGGATGGGCACCCGATTTTATCTTTGATAGCGCCCGGTCAGTTCGCCGTGAGCGAGGATGTGGCCGGCGATCGCTTTCTCGATCTGGGCGCGCGTGGCACCGGCCGGCAGGCTCAAATCCGCGTCGAGCGCATAAAGCCGAAAGACATAGCGATGCGGCGAGCTGCCCGGCGGACATGGACCGCCATAGCCGATCCGGTCAAAGTCGTTGCGGCCCTGAAGCGAGCCGTCAGGAAGTTGCTCTTGCGTTGGCAGGCCCTCGGGCAGTTCCCGCGCCGCTGCAGGAATGTTGTAAAGCACCCAATGAACGAACTGGCCCATGGGCGCGTCGAGATCGATCGCAATCAACGCGAAACTTTTCGTGGCCGGCGGCGCGCTCGTCCACTTCAGCTCCGGCGAGGTATCCCTTCCGTCGCAGGTGAATTTTTGAGGAAAGCTGCCGGCCTGCAAGCTCGAAGTGGTGAGGTCAAGCAGAGGAGTTCCCGCGCCGGGAGCGATGGCGGCGTGACAGCCGGTCTGCGCGCCCAGCGCCAGCAGAAGCAGCAGAGAAGCGCGTGTGGGGCGACGACGACAAGGATGCAAGGGAACGCGCAGCCGGGAAATGGCCATAGGTGAGCCTCCGCGATCCTGCTCGACGGCCCATTGTCTCACGGAATTTTGGCGGCGGCGCGGTCTGTATCGGGAGGTTGGGAAATTGACATACGGGCTAAACAGGCTGCGGAAAAACGCTCGGCGACGTGGCTTTGTAACAAGACACGGCTTTAGGGCTTGCTGAAAAAGGCTGGAACACGAGAGGACTCTGCGATCGAAGCGCGGCAGCAGTTAAAGCCGGAACTGATTTTGTGACGCTTACGGCCCGAATGAAAGTCGGGCTCTGTTACAAAACGCTTCGCGCGATTTTTTCAGCAAGCTGTTTACGGCAATTCCTGATTTGCTGTGGCCTTTTGGGTTTAGTGCAAGGTCGCCGCTCCTTTGGGTCGCGTCGACTCAAGTACAGCGACTTCGGGATACAGTGACTCAGGAATTGCTATAGCCGCGCCGGAAGGGCCCCAAGTTTAGGAATCGGCTTGTCGCGGGCTGAAGCCCGCGAGAAACGCCGAAAATAATGGTCTCGCGCGGCACGGCTGAAGCTGTGCCCTGTTACAAAGCGCCGACTCGCGCGCGCTACTGCGTCGATTCGAACAGGAACCAGGCGCGCCGCTCGGCTTCGTCGATCCACACTTCGATCAGGCTGGTGGTCGCGTAGTCCTTGGCCCGGCTCGCCGTTTCGTGGGCCGCGCGCAGGCTCTCCACCAGCGATTTGTTGTCGGCGTGGAGCTCGCGCAGCATCTCCTTGGCTTCGACGAACTCCTTGTCGTTATCGGCGACGCGCTGCAGGCGCGCAATGTGCCCGATGGAGCGCAGCGTGGTGCCGCCGATCTTGCGCACACGTTCGGCAATGTCGTCGGTGACGGCGAAGATCTGCGTCGCCTGCTCGTCGAGCAGCAGGTGATAGTCGCGGAAGTGCGGCCCGCTCATGTGCCAATGGAAGTTTTTGGTCTTGAGATACAGAGCGTAGAAGTCAGCGAGTAGAGCGTTCAGCACGCTGGAGATGTCGCGAATGCTTTCCGGCGAGAAATCATCAGGAACCTCGAGCTTGGCAGTCCTGGAATGCGAATGGTCGGCCATGGGAACCTCCTTGGCTGAAGAATGGCGAGGGTTTGGAGTGTGAACCATTGTCCGCTGCATGTTGCTAAGATGCCGGCTCCGGCAGCGAGGTTACTTTTTCACGGCGCCCCGCAGTTGCGCGTCAGACCTTTACCCTCGGGTGCTCCGCATTGTGCAGCAGCACGGCGACGGCACAACTGGTGAGGCGGGTCTCGGCCGAGTCGGCGCGGCTGGTGAGAATGGTGGGCACGCGCGCGCCCAGGACGATGCCGGCAAGTTGCGCTCCACCCAGATACTCAAGCTGCTTGGCCAGCATGTTGCCGCTTTCGAGATCGGGAACGACGAGAATATCGGCCTGGCCGGTGACCGGCGAAACCAGCTTCTTGATTTTGGCAGCCTTGACGCTCACGGCGGTGTCAAAGGCCAGCGGCCCGTCAAGGATGCCGCCGGTGATCTGGCCGCGATCGGCCATCTTGCACAGGGCCGCGGCGTCGAGCGTGGACTTGATCTTGGGGTTCACGGTTTCGACGGCGGAGAGCAACGCCACCTTGGGCTTGGGAATGCCTAACGCGCGAGCCAAATCGATGGCGTTCTGCACGATGTGCACCTTGTCCTCGAGCTCGGGTGCGATGTTGATGGCCGCGTCGGTAATCAGCAGCGTGCGCGCATAGGCGGGCGTGTCCATCACAAAGACGTGGCTGATGCGCCGCGTGGTGCGCAGGCCGGTGTCGCGCGCCATGGCGACTTTCATCAGCTCGTCGGTGTGCAGGCTGCCCTTCATCATGGCCTGGGCGTTGCCGCTGCGGCACATGGCCACGCCCAGTTCGGCGGCTTTCTCTTCGTTTTCGGCGTGGAGCAGCGGGAAAGCCGCGATATCCAGGCCGCTTCTGGTGGCCAGCGCCTTGATCTGCTTCTCGTCGCCGATCAGCGTGGGCTCGATGAGATGTTCGGCAGCGGCTTCGACAGCGCCTTTGAGCGCTACTTCAGAGAGCGGCCAGACCACCGCCGTGGTGATGGCCGGAAGGTCCTTGCAGCGCTCGATGAACTTATGGAAGACGTGGAAGTCGGGCGGGTGGCCGACCAGGGGGTCGAGGGCAACGGCTTCGGCAAGTGGGGCAAGGTCGCTCATGGTTCGTCGTCTCCAGACCGACACACTTCCACCGCGGTCCGGCCTCCGTTCTTTATTCTCCACCGGGAACGCGCATTCTCCTGTGCCGAAGATCACTTGCGACTGCAAGTCGCTGCCCCTTTTGGCACTTGGGAGCGTACGGTCCCGGCGGCTCACCGTTCACTTGGATTTGTCGATGCCAAAGTCGAAGAGCCAGGTTTGCGACATCATCTGCAGCACGCCTCCATAGAGGAAGCCGTACTCGCCCGGTCCCAGATCGGCTTTGAGCTGTACCTTGTAGGTCCCGGCGGCGATTTTTTCGTAGTCGAACGCCACCGTGTCTTTCTCCTCGACCGTGGCTGTGGAGCTGCCTTTGGCCGGGATTTCGCGGGTGTTCTTCTGGGTTTGCAGATGCACGAGGATGAAGCCGTTCGGTGTGGACGTATGGCGAAAGGCATCGTTCGACAAGCCAAAGGTGCTGGTGTCGGTTTCGACGGTGGGGAAATAGAAGTAAAACAGCGGCCGGCCGCCAGGCACACGAAGGTGCGCCTTGCTGCCGTAGAGCAGCGTCTTCCACTTGGGGCCGCGAAACCCTCCGAACGCGCCGAAGGAAGAGCCTCTGCCGGTTTGCACCGAGCGCTCGGCGGGCGGAGCTTCTTCGAGTTCGACCAGATGATGGGCACTGGCCGCTGTCTCGAAAAAGTAGATGCCCGGTGAGTGGGGCGTTAGCGGGTCGTCGGGATCGCCGCGGGGCTTCTCTTCGGCAGCCGGCGCGGGCTTGGCCTCTTCCTTCGCCGGAGCGTCTTCCTTGACCGGCGGCGGAGGAGGAATCGGTTGCAGCTCCGCGACCACGGTGTTGGTCTCACCCGGGGCGAGTTCGACGCGGACCTCGAAGCTGCGATAGCCAGCCAGCGACACGCGCAGTTTGTGCGCGCCGGCCGCCAGATCGCCGAGCTTCAAGATGCCGTCGCCGCCGGTCTGGCCGCGGCGCTCGTCGTCGACGTAGACCTCAGCCTCGCCGGGTTTGGCATTCACGACCAGTGTGGGAGGCGGCGGTGGAGGCGGCTTGACCTCAACCGGCTTTGGCGGAGCCAATTTGCGAATCAGGTCGAGCAGGTCCGGAGTGGCGCCGGCATCGCGCAAGTCGTTCTCCGTTTCCGGCGTGAGGTGAAAGGCGATGCCAAATCTGTTGACGAGGTATTGCACGCGAGGCGCCGGGTCTTCCTCGAGCAGCTTGATGACCTGGTCTTTGCTCAAGCCTTTCGATGGAGGAGGCGCATTCGCCGTTTCCTGCGACGAGGCGCTGGAGGGCATGGAAAAGATCGCGAGCCCGACGATCGCACAAAACCCCGCCGCCGCAAGGACGGTCTTCCGGGAAACCGCCGAAGCCCGAGGTTGTGCAACGAGGCGACCCATCAGTGTTCCTCCAGGAGATAGTGCAACAGCTCCTGAGAACATTAGCGAAAACGGTCATCGAATCAGATCTTTTTCCTTTGAGATTCGTTCATTGAGAAGCGCGATGTGGCGCTTCACCGAGGCATCATAAGGATCGATCGCGGCAGCCTTCTGGTACTCCCGCAACGCATCTTCGAAGCGGCCCTGGCTCTCGAGGTCTTTGGCCTGGAGGACATGTCCTTGTGCGAGGTTACGCGAGTATGAATTGTCCGGGGCGCGTGCGGCGACATCGGGAGAACCCTGAGAGTGGCCTTTGGCGCGCAGCGCATTTCCTTGCGCGAGGTTTTGCGAGAATGAGCCGTCGGGGACGGACGAAAGGCCGGCTGCGGCGGGCGCCGTCGCTGGCGCGGCGGTGGCTGGAGCCGCGATGGATGCAGGCAACGAGGTCTTGGGCGCCGGCCGCGGCGCAGGTTGGTAGGCCGCCTGCGGAGACGAAACCGCGCCCGAAGCCGGGAGAGATGGCTGAACGGTCGGCTGCGATGCCGATCCGGCAGCCGTCGGCGCAGCGGGTTGCGCTGGAGGGACCGTCGCACTCTGCTGTGCTTGATTTTGCGCGGACACTGGCGTTGTGCCGGCTGTCCAAATCGAGCTTTGCACCCTCCAGACCACCAGCGCGCCAGCGATCGAGAGAGCGGCTAAAATGCCGGCGGTCCAGCCCATCCAGCGGCGCGAGCTCCTGACGCCGGCATCGGAAGAATCGAGCCGCACCGCCGGCTTCGCCGAGGATTTGATTCGACGGCCCGCCGAAGAGCCCGTTTCCCGCGCCCATGTTCTTCCTGTTCCGGCAGAAACGGTGCGCTTGCCGGCGATTTCCGCCTCGGCCTTATCGAGCTCATCGATCAGAGCCTCGGCCGTGGGAGGGCGCCGGGCAGGATCCTTCTCGAGACAGCGCATCACTACTGCGGCCAATGCCGGCGGAATCTCGAGATCGGCGCGAAGCTCGCGAAAGGGCTTCGGCGGCTCCTGCAGATGAGCGAGGATCCACTGCATGCTGGTGTCGGCCTTGAACGGCAAGCCGCCGGCGAGCATCTGGTACATCACGATGCCCAGAGAGTAAAGATCGGAGCGGCCGTCGAGATCGGCTCCGCGCATGCCTCGGGCCTGCTCGGGAGACATATAGGTGGGCGTGCCGATCACATTGCCGGTGCGCGTGAGCGTAGTCTGCCCCTCGAGTCGCGTTTCTTTGGCTTTGGCGATGCCGAAATCGAGAACTTTTGCTTGTTCCTCGCCTTCCGCCTCTTCGGGATACGCCCCGGGAAGGCGGCTGGGAGCGAGGAGAACAATGTTGGCCGGCTTGACGTCGCGATGGACCACACCGAGCCGATGCGCGGCGTGGAGCGCGCCGGCGACTTGCCGCGCAATGAGGCTCACGCGCGCAGGAGCCATGGGCGCTTCGGCTTCGATCACGTCTTTAAGGCCGTGACCGTCGAGAAATTCCATCACCATGAACGGCCGCCCGTCCTCGGCTTCGTCGATATCCTCGACGCGAACCGCGTTGGGATGCTGGATCTTGCGCGTCAGCACCGCTTCCTGCAGAAAGCGCTTGACGAAGTCGTGGTCATGGGCCAGCTCGGCATTCATCACCTTGAGCGCGCGCAGCTCTTCGAAGCGCGTGTGCATGGCTTTGTAAACCACCGCCATGCCGCCTTCGCCCAGCTTGCTCAGGATGCGGTATTTGCCGCGAACGACGGTGCCTTCCTGCCAACTGCCGGCGTCGATGAGAGCGCTGCCATCGCGCGGGCAATGGGTATAGTTGAGCGGATAGCTCGCTTGGCAGTTGGGGCAAGCCTTCATCGGACGACCGTCGAGGGTTGAGCTGGGCAGGGTGGGCGCGGCGCGAGGCGATCTCGGGAAGCAACGCCTTCTCAGCAAATGGGAACAGACCCGCCGGAGTTGGCTCATTATACGTCGGGTCTGAATGAGCAGGCGGCGGATTTTTGCCGGCTGTGCGCGGCCGAAGGGTCCCGGCAATTGCGTCTTTCCAGCCAGAGCCATGGGGATGGCAGAGAGCGCGGATACCAATACATAAACATGTTGCGAACTGAACCCTCGCGGTGATATACCTTGCCCGCCGCCGCAATCCGTTCCGCATTTGTCCTCAGAAGACCTGTGGAGGAACAGCAGGTTGCGGAGAGACGGAAGGAGAATCGGCTATGAGTTCAAGTCGCAAGTGGGTCTTGGCTTTTCCGGCTGTTTTGATGGCCGGAACCGTGAGCTGCAACCGGCCGCCGCAACAGCAGGCCGCGCCGCAGCAGGAGATCAAGCTCACCATCCATTGGAATAACACGACCGTTGTCTCCACATCGACGCCGACGCTGCAGGTGGTGGTGAATCCGCCGCTGCGGCCGGGACAGCCCTTGGCGGCTGCATCCTTTCAGGCGCTGAAAGACCTCGGTGCGGACTACGTCCGCTACGTGCCCTGGCTGCCGTATCCCAGGCTGGGCGTGGCCGAGCTCGAGCCGCCAACCCCGCAGAAGACCTCGTGGGATTTCTCGCAAATCGACCCCATGACCAAGGAGTTCATGGACGCGACCGACGGCCATTCGACGATCATGAACTTTTCCACCATTCCGCAGTGGATGTTCAAGACCGACAAGCCCATTGCGTATCCGGCCGATCCCAACCAGGTGACCTGGGACTACGAGCAGGGCACCGAGTTGCGCGACCCCAGCATGAAAGAGCTGGGCGACTACTACAACCGGCTGGTGAGCTGGTATGTGAACGGCGGATTCACGGATGAAAATGGAGTAAAGCACCAGTCCGGCTATCACTACAAGTTTCCGGTATGGGAGGTGCTGAACGAGGTCGAGTTCGAGCACAAGACCACGCCCGAGCTCTACACAAAAGAGTACGACGCGATCGTCGATGGCATCCATCGCGCCAGCCCCGATACGAAATTCATGGGCATGGCGCTGGCGGCGCCGGGCGACGACCCGAACTGGATCGAGTACTTCCTCGATAGCAAGCACCACAAGGCCGGCATTCCGCTGGATTATATTTCGTACCACTTCTACGCATCGCCCTTGCCGCAGGAGAACATCGGCGACTGGCAATATACCTTCTTCAATCAGGCTGAAGGTTTCCTGCGCGTGGTGAACTACATCGAGGACCTGCGCAAGCGCCTTTCGCCCAACACCAAAACGGACACCGACGAGCTGGGCGTGATTCTACCCACGGACAACAAGCCCGGCGACAACGTTGCTCCGCCGAAGGAGTACTGGAATTTGGCCGGCTCGCTCTACGCCTTTCTGTATATGAACCTCTCGCGCAAAGGCATCGACATCATCGGCGAATCGCAGCTTGTCGGCTATCCCACGCAGTTCCCCAGCGTGAGCATGATGAACTGGCAGGACTTGAAGCCCAACGCGCGCTTCTGGGTGCTCAAGCTCATCAAGGACAACTTCCACGCCGGCGACAAGCTGGTCGAAACCAAGCTTGAAGGCGACAGCTCCGGCGACGTCGAGGCGCAGGCATTCGCTACGGCCGGTGGCCACAAGCTTCTGCTGGCCAACAAACGCGCTGTGGCGATCGACGTGCCGCTCTCCGAAGGGGGAAGCCCGACGGCGATGACGGTGGACACGCAGACCGGCGACGGACCGGCGCGGAGCGTGCAGCCGGCCAACGGCAAGATTCACCTGGAGCCCTTTGCGGTAACCGTCGTGAGTTGGTGAACCATGACTCCTGAGACGCAATCGGCCCAAGGCTGGCCGCTGAAGCGGTGGGCGTTCCTGCTGCGCATCAAGCCCGGCGCGGGCGCGGAGTACGACAAGGCGCACGCCGCCGTTTGGCCGGAGATGCTGGCGCTGCTCAAGCGCTCGGGCATCAGCGAGTATTCGATCTTCCGACGCGACGAGCTTCTGTTCCTCACTTTTCGCGCCGTGGACTTCGAAGAAACCTGGCGCTCGCTCGAAAACGATCCCGTGAACCTGCGCTGGCAGGCGGCTATGGCTCCATACTTTGCGCCGCTCGAAGGCTTGCGTCCCGGCGAGCGCTTCCCGATGATGGAAGAGGTGTTTTGGATGCCGTGAATGCGGGGCCGAACGGGATCGAATGTTATCCCATCCTTGCGGCAACGGCGGCCGCAAGGATGGGGCACCCCAGTCTGTTTCAATCAGGAAGAAGGATGATGGCAGGCAAGCATGCACTGCGCGTAGGTCTTTGCGGCATCGGCCTCGATGCCTACTGGCCGCAGTTTGCGGGCCTTGAAGAGCGGCTCAAAGGCTACGTGGCGCGGGTTGCCTCGCGCCTGGAGCGCCCTGGAGTCGAAGTCGTCAATCTGGGCCTGATCGACACGCCGCAGCGCTCGCGCGAGGCCGGCCGCCAGTGCCGGCGCGAAGATATCGACGTTCTTTTTCTCTACGTCACCACGTATGCGCTTTCGAATACCGTATTGCCGCTGGTTCAGCGCGCCGGCGTGCCGGTGATTGTGCTGAACCTGCAACCAGAAGCGGCGATCGATTACGCGGCCTTCAACCAATGGAAAGACCGCACTGCGATGACGGGCGAATGGCTGGCCTTCTGTTCAGCGTGCCCGGTGCCCGAAATCGCCAACGTGATGGCGCGCGCAGGGATCGCCTTTCACCAGGTCGCCGGAGTCCTCGATGAAGACGCAACGTGGCGCGAGATCGAGGAGTGGCTGGCGGCGGCGCAGGTGAAGGCGGCGCTGGCCGAAGCACGGCTGGGCCTGATGGGCCACTACTATAGCGGCATGCTCGACATCGTGACCGACGTGACGGTGGTTTCTATCGTGTTCGGGACCCACGCGGAGATCTTGGAAGTCGACGAGCTGACCGCGCTGGCGGCTGAAGTGAGCGATGCCGACGTGGAGCGGCGCGTGAAGGAATTCTTCACGAGCTTCGATGTCCAGCCCGACTGCCCGGGGGAAGAGTTACGGCGCGCGGCGCGGACTTCAGTGGCTCTGGACGCGTTTGTCGCGCGTTACGAGCTGGACGCGCTGGCCTATTACTACAAGGGATCGGGCTTGGACGCCAACGAAGACACAATGAGCTCGATCATCCTCGGCACGTCGCTGCTCACCGCGCGGCACATTCCCGTGGCCGGCGAGTACGAAGTGAAGAACGCGATCGCCATGAAGATCATGGATTGCCTGGGCGCGGGCGGATCGTTCACGGAATACTACGCCATCGACTTCAACGACGACCTGGTTCTGATGGGCCACGACGGTCCGGGGCATATCGCCATCGCCGAAGGCAAGACGAAAGTGCGGCCGCTGCGCGTGTACCACGGCAAGGTGGGCCGCGGCCTCTCGGTCGAGATGAGCGTGAAGTACGGGCCGGTAACGTTGCTGTCGGTCGCCGAAGATGCGAAAGCCCGCTTCAAGCTGGTGGTGGCCGAAGGCGAGTGCGTGGCGGGGCCGATTCTGGAGATTGGGAATACGAACAGCCGGTATCGCTTTCCTCTGGGCGCGCGGGGATTTGTGAATGCGTGGAATGCGCAAGGGCCGGCGCACCATTGCGCGGTCGGCGTGGGGCACGTCGCATCGACGCTGCAGAAGATCGCGGCGCTGATCGGGATTGGATTTGAGCGCGTGTGCTGAGACAGGGGTCAGGAAACAGGGACTGAGGGACTAAGGGACTAAGGGACTAAGGGACTCGGGACTAAGGGTCAGCGGTCAGAGATCAGTTCACACTCCGGATCAGTTTACGGTTTGTAGTCCTTAGCTCAGAGTTCACAGCCCAGAGTTCAAAGCTCAGAGTTCACAGTCTGCAATTCAGAGTTCCTCGTCCGCACTGTTCCCTTGCCTCTCGGCCCACCTTCTCAGTCCCTGAGTCCCTTAGTCCCTCAGTCCCTCACCCCTATTCCCTATTCCCTGCTTTCCGTCCCCTCGCCGGCGCCGAGTTTTTGCGGCGTGATCTCCTGGTCGGGCCGGCGCAACGTGCCCGGCGTGGTGCTGTGCAGACGCTGGAATTCGGCGATGGCTTGCTGCTGCGCCGCCCGGTTGCCCACGGCGCGCTCGGCTTGCGACAACCGATACCAGGCCACTTCGTCGTCGGGATTGATCTTGGTCGCGTGCTCCAGGGGCGCAACCGCCTGCTGCGGCTCCTGCGTCTCGAGCAAGATGCCGCCCAACCCAACCAGGGCTTCTTCGAAATCGGGAAAGCGCCGGATGACCTGCTCAAACTGCGAACGGGCCTCGCCGGTATTTCCCTGCTCCTGCGCCATCACCGCCAATTCGTAGCGCGCATTGCCGTTGCCGGGATCGACCGTCAGTTCCGCGTTGAATTCACTTGCAGCGGCGGCGCGGTCGTCGGGCTTCTGCCGGTCGCGGAAGCGGGCCAGATAGACGCGGCCCAGCCGATAATGAATCCCCGGCCGTTGCGGATCGAGCTCGAGTACGTGATGGTACGCGACGATCGCCGCATCGTAGTCCTTCGCGCTCTCGTTGGCTTCGCCCTGCGCCTGCAGCATCCAGATGGAGTTGGGCGCGGTGTCGTGCAGCTTGGTCATCACAATGTAGGCGAAGTTTCCAAAGATGCGGCCCGTGTGATAGAGCACCTCCGGATCGTCCGGGTAGAGCCGGTTGAGCTGGAGCGCGGTCTCGACCGCATCGGAATCGCGGCCCAGGCTGGTATACGCGCGCAGAAGCTGCAGGCCGCACATGCGCCGAGTCTCGGGATCCGCCGACTGCTTGAATCCCTTTTCGAGGCGCGGCAGCGCTTCGTCGAAGTGGTCCTGTTCGGAAAGCGAAAGCCCGAGCAGGCTGTCGAGCCGGGGCAGATTGGGCTTGATCTTCTGCGCGGCGCGGATCTCGGTCACGGCGGCGTCATAGGCGCGGAGCTTGAAGTCGATGGCGGCCAGCGTGGCGTGAATTTCCGCGACTTCGGGATGGAGCTTCTCAAGCTGTTCGAAGTCGGCGCGGGCCTCAGGGTAGTGGCCGGCGGCCAAGGCCTGGCGGCCTTCTGCGGCATAGCGGTCCGAAGCATCGTCGTCGGAGGCGGATTGCGACCGCGCGACGGGCGGCAAGCAACACAGCAGCGCCAGCAAGCAGGCTGCGCTCCACGGCTTCCACATCATGAGTCGAGTGTAGAGCAAAACCAGGGTTCCTGTTTCCTTTCTACGATTGCTCCAGGTCGGCGCTCCCTGATGGATCCACCCCAACGACGGAGGCCCGCCGCTGGGGACCCCGGGTTGGCCGCGTCGACTCGAAGACCGCGGCTCCGGCCTCCATCGACCGTGGTTTGGCTATCAAGCTCAGGGCAGAAAAATCCGCCACGCCGGCGAGGGCGTGGCGGAGGGGTGAAAGTAAAGCAAGCAGCCGGTTGGTCAGAAGGTGATCTTGGCGCCGAGCTGGATGATGCGCGGCGAGGATGATCCTTCTACCAGCCCGAATTGGTTGGACGGATAGCCATTGACGACGGGCTCGTTGCCGCCCGATCCGGCCACCAGCAGGCCGCCCACATCCTGCGCGTACTGATGGTGATTGAACGCGTTGAAGAAGTCGGCTTTGAAGACGAACTTCATTCCCTCGCCCATGCTGAGCGCCTTTCCCAGGCCCATATCCCAGTTGTTGATTCCAGGTTGGGTGAGCCAGTTGCGGGACGAGTCGCCGTAGGTGCCGAACGCCGGACCGCTGAAGCAGGCCGCATTCAGCCGGAAGAACTGCTTCAGGCTGCCCGCGTAGTTCTGCGTATCCTGATGCAGGTTGCAGCCCGGGGTAACGTTGGCTCGCATGCCGGTCGCGCCGGTGATGCCGTCAATGTCGTTCCCGTAGACACTATACGGGAACCCCTTCTGGAAGGTGGCGATGCCCGTAGTCTGCCAACCACCGATGACGGCGTCGACGGCTCTGTTGATGTTGGAGGCAAGCTTCTTGCCCCTGCCGACAGGAAGCTCGTAGACGTAGCTGGCAACGAACCGCTGTGGAACGTCGAAGTCGGAACGGCCATAGTCAAGCTGCGGCCTCGAGTTGTCCATGAATCCCTGGTAGCCCGTTCCGTCGGCACCGGCGCCGGCGGTTGCCGACTTGGTGTCAAGGCTCTTCGACCAGGTGTAGACCGCGGTCAGAGCCACGTCGCCGGCGCGACGCTCCAGTTTCACGTCGCCAGCGTTGTAGTTCGAGTTGCCGTGGAAGTCGCTGTTGATGTAATAGCCGGTGAAGTTCGGATACGGCAGACGGCTGGCGATGCTGCACGGAGCGATGGGCGGCAGTGGCTTGGGCAGATCGGGGTTGGTGTCGCCAAAGGCGTTGAAATAGACGCCGTTCTTATCCTGCTCCTGGCAAAGCGACAGGCTCGCGGCCGGGATGTCTTTCTGCTGCGCGATATGGTGCCGGTTGAGCAGGTGCGTACCCTTCGTACCGACATAGTTGACTTCAAGGGTTGTGTTCTTGGCCAGCTCACGCTCGATCGAAAGCGTCCAGGACTGAACGTAGGGATCGAGCGGATCCTCCGACTCGATGACGGCGATGAACGTCAGCGTCGAGACTGGGAACGGCCCCAGTGTGCTGAAGGACGGGAACAGCTGGTTGCTCAGCTTCAACGTATCGTTGGCGTCCTGGGTCGAAGGGGCCAGACTGTTGCGGATACTGTACGGATAGATATCCGCCGAGTCGTCGATCTCGCGGCCTTCATACGACGTGAAGAAGATGCCGTAGCCGGTGCGGACCACCGTCTTGTCGTTCAGCCGGTAGTTAATGCCCAGCCGCGGCGCGAAGGGCGATTTCTGCCCGGGACGCGGGACCGAGCCGCAGTAGCGGAGAATGGGTCCGCCATTGTAGCCTGCGCCGGGAGCCACGCCGTCATGCGAGAGCGTCTGATCGGCGTAGCACAGGCCGCCTTGCGCGTTCTGCGTATCCAGCCAGAAGAAGTGGTTGTCCTGCGAAGTCGTCGCGGCGCGGAAGTCCCAGCGAAGTCCGTAGTTGACCGTGAGCTTGGGATTGATCTTCCAGTCGTCTTCCGCGTAAGGCCCCAGGTAGTTGTAGTAGTGAATCTGCGGGTTGCCGGCCTGAGTTGTAGGGCTTAACGGGCCGGGAACGAAACCACCGACGCCGCCGTAGAAACCCAGCATCATGTCGGCCACCGCGTTGCCCGTACCGCAGAGTCCCGTCGGTGTGGTGCAACTGGAGGGGGAGCCTTTCGCAGAGCTCACCGGCTCGCTGTTGACCGTGATCTCAGCCGAGTTGAAGCTCCAATCGCCGTAAAAGTCGTCGTCCAGGTTGCGGTCGATGTACCACTTCCGGTAATCCATACCCAGGCCGATGGTGTGCCGGCCCTTCACCCAGTTGAACGAGTCGGCATACTCCCATTCGGGAATGTACGAACCGCTGTAGGAGTTCACCGGACCACCGTCGCCGGCGAAATCCGTTATGCTCACGTTCGGCCATGTCTGCTGCAACGGGCCGAAAGTCTTGAACACACCGCTCTCATCCAGCGCGCTGATCGCCGAAGACGACGGCGCTGCCGAACCTTCCGGAGCGTTGGCCGAGAGATAGCCGAAACGGAAGTTGTTCGTCTTATTCTGGCCGAACGAGATGGTGTGGGAAACTTCCCACGCGATCTCATTCTCGAAATACTGCTCCAGTCCCAAAACCGGCGAGCCGGAGTTGTAATTCGTCTCGTTGGTATAGTTCGAACGGGTGTAGCGCCCGAAGATCGAGCCCAGTTTGCCCAGCGTCTGGTCGCCGCGATAGGTCTGCTGGTTCAGGGTCAGGGGCCCGGGGATGTTGTCGATGAAGTTCGTGACGCCCTCGGGCTGGTTGGCCACCGTTGGCGTATTCCAGTAGCCGTTGCCAATGGCAAGTTGCCCGATGTGCGAGGTGAACAGGATAGAGGGGACCTTGGGCATGCTCGCGCCCGTGTACGGATTCACAGGGATGCAGTTGTAGCCATTGGCGAGAAGGGCGGTGCAAGCGGCAGTCCCGTAGGCCGGCAACGGCCCGCCGGGCAAAGACACGCCGCCCAAGACGCCAAGGTTTGGATAGGTCTCGGCGGTGAAGTCGCCTTGCAAGACTGCCGGGTTGGGCATCGATTCTTCCAGCAGCTCGCCGTTGTTCATGCGCCAGCCTTCGTAGTTGGCCATCCAAAACGTCTTGTCACGGCCGTTATAAACCTTCGGAATGTAGACCGGTCCGTCAGCGACGAACCCGAACTGGTTCAAACGGAGTGGCGCGATCGTGGTTGGAGTTGCCGTGATGAGGTTGGTCGCGGTGGGGAACGGATGCGCATCGAAATCGTTGTTGCGAGCCGATTCAAAGATCGAGCCGTGAAGGTGGTTGGTGCCCGACTTGCTGACGATGTTGACCTGCGAAGCGGAGAATCCGTACTCGGCCGGATAGATGCCGCTTTCGACTTTGAATTCCTGAATCGCATCCTGGGAGAGAATGACGGCCGGAGTTTCCATTGCCTGATCGGTGTTGACCAGACCGTCCAAGGTGAAATTGTTGCCTTCAGGCCGGCCGCCGTTGATGCTGATGGCGTTGCCTTCGCCCTGGCGCATGGTGCCCTGCTCACCGCCCATGGTGACGGCGCCGGCGCCGATAAAGAGCAATTGCACGAAGTTGCGGCCGTCCAGCGGGAGCTCTTCCACCTGCTGCTGGCTCACTAACTGCGAAAGAGCCGCGTTATCAGTGTCCAGTTCCACGGCCTGCGCGGTGACTTCGACGGTATCGGTCACGGCTCCTGGCCTCATGGAAAGGTTGACGCGGGCTGTCTGGTCCACCGCCAGCGTGAAGGCTGTTGTTACCGACTTTTGAAAAGCCTTGGCCTCAGCCGAAACGGTGTAGGTTCCGGGAAGGAGATTGGGGACGGTGTAGTCGCCCGCCGAAGACGTGGTGGTGCGGTAGGGAACGTTGGTGGCCGTATTGGTGATCGTGATCTTGACGTCCGGCATGATGGCACCCGAACTGTCAGTCACGGTCCCAGTAATGGTGCCGGTTTGTCCTGCTTGCCCGAAGATCCTGCCTGCGGCAACGAGCAGGATGATCAGACCGAGACCGATTCGGAATGTTCGCATCTCCTGAGCCTCCTTGAAAAACTTTCGCGGTTCGCCGTTGGGTCCACCGGGCGATAATCAGGGATCGACCGAAAGACACGGACGCCATCCGGAAAAATCCCTGATCTCCCTAATGACACGCGAGGCTACTCACAGCGAAGGACCTTTGTCAAGAGAAACATTATTTCTGATTTGAAATTCCGCTTCTTCCGCGTTTTCTCTATCGAAATACGCGAGCGAATCCGCTCTATTTCTTTTTTATTGTTGGGATTGGCTCATGAACATGGCGCGCAATGGCTGCACTAGGAGCGGGACTGACGGCAGCATTTTCAATAGGTGAAACGAGATTGGACGCCGCTTCAAATTCTTTTCATAATCTGTACCGACTCCCGCATCGTCGCGCGGCCGGCCAATTCCGTCGAAGCCGTTGATCTACCAGCCATATAGGGCAGTTTAGGAAATCGTGTGTCCGTTCGGACGTTGCCCAAGGCCGCCGCTCTCTGCTGCCCCACCCGACGACGAAGACATGTCGTTGGGGACTCCGAGGGTTGCGTCGACTTTGCGATCTTTCTTTGGCTACATCCTTTCCTAAACCGCCAAAGCCCGGCACGTAAGCGGTTCACGCAGCCTTAATTTGCCGGCGTCGAACGCACCAAGGTGACCGGGCCCAGCAGACCCGAGGGCAGCGGATGCAGATCCTCCATGCCCTGAGGGACGAAGCGCATTCCGTAACGATCCCACAGAAGACGGTAATCGGGTAGCGCCTGGCCGGCCAGTTCGTTCATGGCGGTGTTGCCGACGAGGATGCGCAATTCGTTATTTCCCGGGTGGACGAAGCGCGTCACATCGACGCGGTAAGGCGGATGCCAGAGCACGCCGGCGTTTTGCCCGTTGACGAGGATCTCTGCTGCTTCGCGAATGGGCGCGTCGAGATAGGCCTTCATGTTGTTCTCCCCCGGCGGCGACGGAAACGGTCGCGCCGTCGCCTGGCCGAATTCGAGAATGATTCTTGTCTGCGGTCCGGGATTGCCGGACGCCAGTGCGAAGTTCCTCTCGTAGGTTGCCACGCCGGAGAAGTATCTCGTCTTCGCGGCGTCGGCCCACGAGGCGAGACGGTCCATGTTTTCCGAGATTCCGGTTTGGCCGAAAGCCACATTCCACGATTGCGAAAGATCTTCGAGGACGGTCTCGCGCCGCTTGGGCTCCGTCACGCCGGGCTCCGCCGAGTCGGAAAAGAAGATCAACCTTGACTCGTAGGGCGCGAGGTCGAGGTCAATGCTGTCGGGGCCCGCGATTCCTGTCGTCTCGCCGGTGAAGGGGTCCCACGTCTCGGCGTGTCGCGCGGTATCGCGGAACTTGGCGGTTGCGTGTTGGGGCTCGTTCGAAGTATTGGCTGCGAAGTAGAGATCGCCATTGGCGAGCTTGCGATGGATGAATCCGATCCGCGGCGTGGGTGGAGTCAGCACCATGTCCGGCTTAGCGAGTTTTCCGAGCGCGGCGCCGAGTTGAGTTTCGTCTGCGACGAATTGCACCGTGGGAATGTTCGAGTGAAAGAGCTCGTCGGAGAGCTGCTTGAGGCGGGCGGAATCTTCTTCGGCGTGCATCAGGCCCGGCGCGGTCGCGGGCATGCGGCGGGTCGCGATGACAATGCCGCCTTTGCGCGCGAAGTCGAGGATCTTCTGGTAAGTGGCAACCGGCAGGCGGTTCACGTCGGGGAGCACGAGAGCGCGATAGGGAATGCCCACGCTGTCGATCGCATCGGCGTCGATGAAGTCGAGATTGAAGCCGGCATCGAGAATCTGCGCGATGACGTTGTTGCCGAGGTAATGACCCATCGATTCGTCGATGGTGACATTGGAGCCGGATTCGTCGAAGCCGGCCGCGGAGATGGGCGATCTGCGCTTCTCCGTGCGCACGAAGAAATTCGACCACACGTCGTCGTTGGGCAGCAGGAGCGCGACATCGTTGGCGGGCTGGCCCTGGCGCAGCGCGAAGCTCACGCGCTGCAGATAGGCGGTGAGATCGTGCATGGCGAAGAACCAGGGATTGTGCGCATTGAAGGCCGCGGCGGCATACATGCGCCAGCCGGGCTCGCCGGCCGAAGGCGGCGAATACGGCCATCCGTGGCCGACGAGCTGGTTGATGCCTTGCAGAAAATGCAGGTCGGCCTCGGCCTTCATGTCGAGCGGCGTGGCGCGGAAGGCGGGCGAATCGAGCCAGGTCCAGGTTTCCGACGAGATGACAGGGCGATGAAAGAGATGGCCGGCGGATGCGGCCCAACGCGTGTCGGAAAACTCGCGCCACATCATGAACGTGGCCTTGCCTTCGCCCTCGATCAGGTCGGCGTAGCGATTGCTCGACAGCGTGACCGGCGGAAAACCGTAGGTCTGCGA
>JASHTH010000407.1 GCA_030040655.1 Acidobacteriaceae bacterium
CCATCGCGACGCGCGTCTCATTGCCCTGGACGACCTCGGCCACCCACAGCCGCTCGCGCAGGTTTTCGCTCAGTGTCACGCGGATCGAGTTCGCGCTTTCCTCGCCCGATGCCTGAACACCATGGGCCTTCAAGTCCTGCTCGAGCAGCGCTCGGATCACAGGGACTTGATCCGCGGGGATCGTGGAGAGATTGCGGAGAGTCAACTGCGACTGCCCCGGGCCGAGAAATCCGGCGATCTGCTCGGCCAGCGCCGCTGCCGGCTGTTGCCATGGGTCAGGCGATTGCGATAACGCCGCCGCGCTTACAAGCACACTCGCCGCAACCAGCCCGATCAGCCTCATGATTCCCATCATCTGTTTTGGCTCAAATTGCTTTTGCTCGGATTATAGGTTGTTTAACCGCGGATCGAAGCGGGAGCCGACTGGTGCAGGACGGGCGCGCCCTCCTCGCGCCCGCCCCGCGTGGCCGCTGCCGTTTCTCAGTGGCCGCTCTTCTGTGAAGGATCGTCCTGGCTGTCCATCTCCTGCTTCATGATCGGGTTGCTCGCCATCCCTTTGAACACGTCGTTGGCGAAGAAGAACTTCCCATCGCTAGGCACCATCACCATCTGAATCTTGTCGCTCAGCCGCTCGGCAATGATCTTGTTGATGAGCAGCGGCGACTTGTTCAAAAGATCGGCTTCGCTCGCCATGCGCTCCGCGTTGGCTTTGGCCAGCAGCCGGATGCGGCTTGCCTCGGCATCGGCCAGCAAATTGCGCCGCTCCAATTCGGCCTTGGAGTCGATCACCTTGGCCTGCGCATCGGCCTCCGCATTTTCGATCGTCGCCTCCTTGCGCGCCTCGGCCTCGAGCTTGCTCTGCTCGATCTGCTTCTGCTTCAGCGGCAGGGTGTATTGCATAGCATCCGCTTCGCCCTTGGCTTCAACCACTTTCGACTGCGCGTCGCCTTCGGCTTCTTTCACTTTGCGCGCTTTCTCCGCCTCGGCTTCGAGTTCGGCAATCTTCACCTGCTTCTGCTGGATATCGGTCTGCACGCCGAGCTGATCGTCCTCTTGTTCCTTGAGCAGCAGTCCTTCCAGGCCTCTCGCATACTCCTCCGGAAGCCGGATATCGCTCAGCATCACTTCTTCGACCACGATGCCGTCGGCGGCTAGCTTCTTCGTAATCGTGTTCGCCGCCTGCGTGCGCACCTCCTCGCGTTTACTCGAGAAGATTTCGCGCACTGTGTAGGCGGGCGCCAGCTCGCGCCACGCGCTGGCCACCACCGGCGGCACTAGCTCCTGGTCTGCGGGCTGCGGCAAATGTGCCTGCACGCTTGAGAGCTTGGTGGGGTCGAGCCGGTAGCGCACCGTGACTGCGAGCCCAATATTCAATCCCTCGCGCGATTGCACGTTCAGGCCATTCCTCGCGCCCGCTTTTCCGGTTTCCGGCGCAGCGCCAGTCGTGAAAAGGTGGTCGCGCAGATCGAAGATCTGCACGCTTTCGATCATCGGCGTAATGAAGTGCAGTCCCGGATACAGCGTGCCCGGCTCCGTGCCGCCGATCTGGCTGATGCGCACACCGCCCATGCCGCTGGGAACCACGACAATACTCGTTGCAATCAGCAGCGGCAAAGACGCGGCGATGGCCAGCGCCACCGGGCCGCGCCAGGCAATTTCTTCCGGTTCCGTCAGTCGTTCTTTTTCCGCGCCGCCATCGCCCGCGCTTTCTTTCGCACGCAGTGCCGCGCGCAGGCGAAGCCACACCCCGTAGAGAGGAATGGCCGCCGCGACCAGCAGCATCGCCACTCCCGCAATCGTCAACAACATCTTCAACGCAAGCATCTCCCGCCGTCCTTTCGGTTGTTGTGCTCTCTGCGTCTGCTTCCAGGCGACAAAGACCCGTCACCGGAGCCTCCGCGTTTTCCGGTTCCCGGCCGTGGAGCAAGCAGCAGCCGGACCAGCCCTCCGAACGTCAACTCTTCAAACAGCAAGAGCCCCACCACCTGTAGCAGCACTGCTCCCAGCCCGTTCATGGCTTCAGCCAGCAGGTTCATGGCGCGCCTCGTTTAGCGAAGATCGGCGCCTGCAACGGGAGCCGCCGCCGCGTTGATCTTCGCCGTTTCCGCACTCTGTGCAGGAGCTGCGATCGCGGGCCCGCTTTGTGCCGTCATCAGCAGCTGTGCCGGCGCCGGAACCGTCGCTCCCGGATCGCCGAACAGCTTCGCCGTCTCCTCGTTGCGCTGCCCGACGAGTTCCACCGTGTCGCCCACCTGCACCAGCGCATAGAGCTCTTCGAGATCGGGCCTGGCCATGCGGATGCACCCATGCGACGCGGCTTTGCCGATCGACCTGGGCTCGTTTGTCCCGTGGATTCCATAACCGGCCTTGCTCAACCCCATCCAGCGCGTGCCCACCGGATTGCCCGGCCCCGGCAGCACCGTCCGGCCGTTGTGGTGATAGGTCGGATTCGCGACCTTGCGGGCGATCGTGAATCTCCCCTCGGGGCTCGGCGTGGAAGGCTTGCCGACCGCGACGGGGAAGACCTTGACGGGCTCGCCGTTCTCGACCAGCGCTAGCTTGTGATCCTCCAGGCTGACCACGATCACGCGCGTTACCTCCTGCTGTGTCGTTACAGCCGGTCCCGTGTTCGCCGTGTCCGCTTTCGAACCGGCCATCGCCGGCTGGGCCACCATCGCCATCACCGCCGCCATCGCCAGGTTGCCGATCAGAGCCTTCATCGCAATCCCCCAATCGCTGCCTCAATCGCCTGCGCCCAGGGAGATTGCAGTCGTTGCGCCAATTGTTATGCGCTGAAAGGAAAGCAGTTATGGGATTGATGCCGCGCCCGGCGACGTGTCACGGCACACACGATGTGTCGGCTTTGACACGCAGTGCGTGCGGCGCGCGGGTGGAGAGAGATTCAGCGATGGGTCATTGAGGGGAGGGAGGGTTCAGAATTCCGAAGTGGAAGGCAATGCTGAATAGAAACTGCGAAAGGATCGCGCGAACGGCGGGCCGCAGGCGGGCAAATAGCCGACTACTATTGGCACGGGCAACGGATGTCCATGCGCCATCCCTACAGGACTGCGTGCGCATCCGCAGTCCCGCGTCCCCACGCTGATGCGCTGGGCTATGGCAGTTTGGGAAATGATGTAGCCGAAGAGAGATTGCTAAGTCGACGCGACCAACCGGGGTCCCCAACGACATGGGTTCGTCGTCGGGGTGGGGACCAACAGGGAGCGGCCACCTTGGGCAACGTCGAACGGACACACTGTTTTCTAAACTGCCCTAACACATGCTGCGCCTCCGGCGCGACTGTCAGGACAACATTCCTGTAGTCCCCGGTGCTGACTCCGCGAACCTCGCTCACTCCGCTCTTGACAGTGGGTGCCCCTCCTTGCGGCGGTTTTGTTCTTACCGCAAGGGTGGGAGGGGCGAATTCACGTGGTCAGATACCTGCTGGCTTGCTACTTCACGCCCTTGCTCGGATCCCATACGCCCTGAAGCTTGCGCACATAGATGATCTGCCCGATATGGTAGGCGTTGTGCGCGCCCACGTGCGCGATGAGCGAAGCATTCTCGGCGAGCTTCTGGTCGTCGCAGCTTTCCACGGCCTTCTCCCAGTCCGTCATCACCTGGTCGAGTTTCTTCTGCAGGTCTTGCCACTGTTCGGCGTTGAAGTTGTTGAAGGTGTCGTCGTTGTTGCCGCTGAACGCCGGGGCTTTTTCGCCCTTGAAGTGCGCCAGCTCGGTCGTGTTCCAGAACCACAGGTGATAGGCCAACTGCCCCACGGAGTGGTTCCCGTTGCCCGGCGACCACTTGGCCTGTTCCGCTGTCAATCCCTGCACGGCGATGCTCGCGGGCACAAACCAGTCTTCCTGGGTGTGGGTGGTGCGCAGCTGTTCGAGCAGCACGCCGCGCAGCGTCGTGGGCGGCTTCTTGTTTTGGGCAGTGGCGGAGAGCGGAATGGCGAGCAAGAACAGCAATGCGATCTTCCTCATTTTTGTGGACCTCGCAGGCAAAGAGATGCCGGAAGTATACCGCCCGAGGGGCCCGCTCTCTCGGCGTCTGTGACCAGCGGCCCGGACCGCGTCGCGAGCCTCGGTCCGTCGGCGAGGGCTCTCGCCGATCCGGTTCCTTCCACTCGATCACGGAAATTCGGCGCCAACAGCGGATCGGGTTCCTTCAGGGGCTAAAGCCCCGGGTTTTGGGTGGGTCAATCAATGTACGGGCTGAAGCCCGTACCCCCCGACGGACCCACTCCCCGAATCCTGCAATCATTGCCACCCCACTCGCTGGCGTGCGACAATGCGCCCCATGAAAGGCAACGAACAAGTTCTCGATCAGTTGAATCGCGCCCTGCGCGACGAGCTCACCGCCATTAACCAGTATTTCCTCCACTCCGAAATGGCCGAGAACTGGGGCTACGAGCGCTACGCCAAACTCATCAAGAAGCAATCCATCGACGAGATGCACCACGCCGAGGCCCTCATGGAGCGCATCCTCTTTCTCGATGGCACGCCGTCGATGGAGCCCATGTCGCTTTCCATCGGCCGCAACATCAAAGAGATGATCGAAGCCGACCTCAAGCTCGAGCTCGGCGCGGTTGTTTCCTACAACGAGGCCATCCGCATCTCGGTCGAAAGTAAAGACAACGGCTCGCGCGACCTCTTCGTCAAGCATCTCAAGGACGAAGAAGGTCACGTGGACTGGCTCGAAGCGCAGCTTCACCAGATCAAGGAGATCGGCTTCGAGCGCTACCTGATCAATCAGACCCGCGAAGAAGAATAGCGGCGGCGAAAAGGGGGGATCTCCCCAGGCGCTCCCGGAGCGAGACTCTGAAGTGCGGGTTGACTTCCCGAGTCATTCGAGGTATTACTTTTGATGAAAAGTAAGGAGCTGCTGAATGGAATCCGCGCTTAGCATTAAGGGACAGGCCA
>JASHTH010000408.1 GCA_030040655.1 Acidobacteriaceae bacterium
GCGATCCACTTGGGACAATCGTTCCTTTCGGCGAGCTTGCGGCCGCAAAACGATTGCCGTGTGGCCCAATCGCGATAGATTTCGGCGGCCGTGTACCAGTCGCCATGGAAGGTGCCGACGACGACGTTGTACGGCAGGCGTGTTTCGCCCGGGCCGCGTGTGCCGGGGTAATGCGCGAGTCCGAGGGTGACGCCGTCGAGCTCCATGACGCGGTCGATAAATTTGGGCAGCCCCGTTGCGTCATCGCAGGCGAGATACAGGCCGCCCGCGGAGTTGTAGTACGCCATGAGCTGCGTCGAGGCCCACTGGCCGGGATAATTGGGCGAGCGCCAGATTTCGGGAGTGTTCTGCTGCCGGCCTGACCAGATGTCTTCAAGCCACAGGTCCGGAGTCGTGTTCTCCGGCCCGCCCCACTGACGGTCCATCGGCGTGTGCCTTGTCCAGAGCGGCCGCGCGTAGGATGCGGGCTCGACCGGCCCGTTGAGCGACCCATCCAGCGAGGAGGAGAGGATGTAGCTGAAATCGCCTTCCTCCCGGTTGTCGAATGGGACCTCGATTACGGGAAATTGCACATGGCCGATCCAGGAGTTCGTGCCGTTTCGGATCTGCAGGCTCCAGTAGGTGAGATTTTCTTTGGCGGGGCAGCGGATGGTGACCACGGCGTTGACCGGCAGGCCGGCGATTCCGGTGAATTCGAGGGTGACGGTTTGCTCGCCTTCGTTCTCGTCTTTCTCGTCTAGGCGAACCGCGATGTGCTTGGCGTCGGACGAGGCAATGAGGTTGAACTCATGGCGATCGTTCATCAATTCGATGAGAAAGAGCGGCAGGCGAACGTGATCGCGGATGAGCAGCTCGCGATCGATGCCGTAGGTGGATTGGAACGACGCGATCGATCCCCTCGCCGAATCGATCAGCAGGCGATATCCGGCATTAGCGACTATGACCGGCGGAGCGAGTGGGCTTTCACGCGATGTGCGGACGGTGGTGTTCTGGCCTTCGGCCGCCGGAGCCCCCGCGAGAATGGCCGCTGCATCGGCCTGCAGGCAGGTGGCCGCAGCAGCCGACGCGGCGCGGGAAAGAAATCGCCGGCGCGAAAGCACTTTTGCGCCGGACACGACTCGCTTCGTTCTTACAGGCATGGCCTGCATCGTGATGGGGCAAGCGAGGCGCTGTCAAGAAGCGATTTCGACCCAGCGCCCTCCGAAGGTCAGATATGCAACACAGGCTTTGATTCAATTCCGATCAGCCAGGTAAGTAATGGAGGGAGTAAACTACGGCATCATGCGAATCATTGCCGTTCAAGCGCGACCAGTGTGCACCGCGCTGTCTATCGTGTATGGGTTCCTCGGCCTGGCAGCCTTTTTCTGGTTCGATTATGACAACCTGAGTCAGCTGATCTTGCCGCTCGGCCTCTATTTGCCGCTGACCTGTTTGACCTTCAATGTCCGTGTTGATCGTGCAATGGCTTTGGACAATCCAGCGGTCTGGACAATCGCTTCAATGCTGGCCTATGCGCTCTCTGGTTTCATTACCGGAGCCATTCTGACTTACTGCTTCAACTTTGTTGCTGGGCTCATGGGCGGAATTGACGCAAGATTTGTAAGAACAGTTGACGAACAGAGCCCGGTGGATATCGAGCAATGAATTTTGCAAAGCCGGCAGTGGGCCCGCGATTTGTTAGCTGATGCCGATGAGATAGGCGTTCACACCTGCATCACTTCCGCCTCTTTGCGGCGCGACATCTCCTCCATGCGGCGGATCTCCTCGTCGGTCATCTTTTGCACCTCTTCGAGGCAGCGCTTCTCGTCGTCTTCGCTGATCTTCTTCTCCTTGGCCAGCTTCTTCAGAGCATCGTTGCCGTCGCGGCGCACGTTGCGGATGGCGGTGCGGTGCTCTTCGAGCACGCGATTGAGGTGCTTGACTACGTCGCGGCGGCGCTCCTCGGTCATGGGCGGAATGGGCACGCGGATGAGCTTGCCGTCGGACTGCGGATTCAGGCCCAGGTCGGAGGCCTGCAGCGCCTTTTCGACTTCTTTGACCACGCTCGGGTCGTAGGGCGAGATGACGATGAGCTGCGCCTCAGGCACCGAGATCTGCGCCAGTTGACTGATCGGCGTTTGTGTGCCGTAGTAATCGACCTTCACCTGATCGAGCATGTGAGCGTTGGCGCGGCCGGTGCGGGTTGAGGCCATGCCGGCCTGAAAGTCGGCGACGGCGTTGTCCATGCGCCGCTTCAGGTCGCTGGAGAGTTTCTTGAGCTCGGGATTGCTGTCCATTGCGGAAGGTGACATGGCTGGGGTCCTCGTACGGCCAAAAGTGCCAACGGCTATTCTACAAAACGCAGCGAGATTTGACTTTACTGCAAAGCACGGTTGAGATTGCCTTCGGGGCTCACCGCGACCCCAGACTTGTATTACAATCTAGTACAATGCAATACAGGAGGGCCACGAGATGCCGGCAAGACGTCGCTCCCGCGTCTTCACGATCTCCATGCCGCCGGAGATGGCCAAGCGCGCCTTGGCCCTCGCCAAGCGTCAGAACCGCACCATCAGCGAGCTGATGCGGGAGGCTCTTCGCGTTTACGAGAGGGATGAGATCAGCCGCTTCTTTGACGAGATGGGCGAATATGCGAAAACCAGAAACCCGCACGGCTACACCGAAGATGATATTCCGCGCCTGGTCGACGAAGTTCGCACGGAAATGACAGCGGAGAGAGATGCAGCGCGGCGTAAGCTGGCATGAATGATCGTTGTCTTCGATACCAGCGCATGGATTTCTGCAATGCATTTCGAAGATCGGCGAGGCGCGCCGGTGCTGGCGTTGCAACACGCCATCGAACAAGACACCCTTGCGATCTGCGCCGAAATCGAAGAGGAAATCATACGGGTTCTTATCCGAAAGTTCGGATGGGATCCGTCGTGGGTGAAATATAGGCTGGATTTCCTGCTGACACGTTCTATCCATGTAAGAACTGAGGGCAAGCTGCATGTCTGCCGCGACCCGAACGACGACATGGTTTTGGAGTGCGCAGTTCTTGCCGGCGCCAATGGGATTGTCACCCGCGATAAAGATCTTCTCGTTCTCGGCTCGTATCAACGGATCCGTATTCTGACACCGGCTGAATACCTCGCGCTGCTTACGTGATCTGGCTTACGCCATAACCGTCAGCCCGGTCGACGCCGCCTGCTCGTGCGCGTGATAACTCGACCGCACCAGCGGTCCGGATTCGACGTGGCGGAAGCCCATCTTAAGCGCTTGGTCTTTCAGCTCGGCGAATTCACGCGGCGTGTAGATGCGCGCCATGGGCAGGTGATCGCGCGAGGGGCGTAGATATTGGCCAATGGTGAGGATGTCGCAGTCGACAGCAGCCAGATCGC
>JASHTH010000409.1 GCA_030040655.1 Acidobacteriaceae bacterium
AAAAAATCGCCTCCGGAGGAACGCTTCGCTCCGGAGGCGCTTGCAAAATACAAGAAAAATCTCGGGGAGACCAGTAGCCGGCGCTGGAGGTCGGTAGCGCGCGGCTACTGGTGATCCCTGCACAGACGAAGCACGCTGCGGCTTCCCCTTTCCACGGCTGCTTCGTGCCGCCCGGCTCAAAGGGAACTTTCGTACCCGCTCCCCAAGCCTCGACGACAATTGGAGTGTCTCCGATCCATCGCCGCCGGTCCGTGACGGCTGTCACAGGGGTTTGTGCGATCGCGCTTCTTCTGTTGGCGCTCGGAAAGGCTCTCGTTCCGCACAATCGATGAGACAAGTTTCCCACGGCTTCCTCACGTTGACAAACCGAATCCGCCGCCCGACAATCTCACTTTCGGCTTTTCCCATGATGGCCACGTCGGCAAGCGCACTTCTCACGACAAGTCTCGGAGCCACTCCCCTGCTCGGGCGAGGAAAGGTGCGCGACTTGTACGTGGTTGGCGATGCGCTGCTGCTGGTGGCCACCGATCGCATCTCGGCCTTCGACCATGTGCTGGCGACGGGCATACCCGGCAAGGGAAAGATCCTCAACCAGATTTCGCTTTTCTGGTTCGATCTGCTGGCGGAGATTGTCCCCAATCACCTGATCACCGCCGATGTAAACGCATATCCCGCATCGCTGCAGGCTTTCGCCGATCAGCTCGAGGGCCGCTCCATGCTGGTCGAGCGCGCCGTCATGTTCCCGGTGGAGTGCGTAGCGCGGGGCTTTCTGGCGGGATCGGGCTGGAAGGAGTACCAATCGGCCGCAGCCGTTTGCGGGATTCCCCTTCCCTCGGGACTCGAAGACGGTTCGCGCCTGCCCGAGCCGATCTTCACTCCCGCAACCAAGAGCGAGGGCGGAGCGCACGACGAAAACATTTCCTTTGCGAGAATGGAGTCGCTGGTCGGCGCGGAGAATGCCGGCGAACTGCGGCGACTGACCCTCGCCCTGTATTCGAAGGCCGCCCGTCACGCCGAAGGACGGGGCTTGATTCTGGCCGACACGAAATTTGAGTTTGGCAGGACCGCGAAGGGGATCCTTCTTGCCGATGAAGTTCTGACGCCGGACTCCTCGCGTTTTTGGGACGCCGCGACGTGGAAAACGGGCGGCGCGCAACCTTCATTCGACAAACAGTTCGTTCGCGATTATCTTGAATCAATCCACTGGAACAAGCGCCCGCCCGCGCCCGGTCTGCCGGACGACGTTGTCGAGCGCACGCAGGCGAAGTATCTTGAGGCATTCCGCCGCCTGACGGGGCGGGATCTCATGCTTTGAACGAGGCCCAGGAACGCGCATGACCCTCGAAGACTGGATCATTGTGGCGGTTCTCGTGCTCTCGGTGGTTGGAGGGTTGTCGCAGGGCTTTTTTCGCAGCGTGTTTTCGCTGGCCGGCCTGATCATCGGCCTGGCCGTTGCGGCATGGAATTACGGTCGCATCGCCACGTTATTGCTGCCGTATCTGAAGAACGAGGCGGTCGACGATGCGATCGGGTTTATCGTGATCGCGCTTGTGGTCATGGGAATCGCCGGGCTGGCCGGCGCGGTGCTCCACAAGACGTTTCACCGGATGGGATTGGGTTGCCTGGATCGGTTGGCAGGAGGGGTTTTCGGGCTCATCCAGGGCGTCTTGCTCGTTACTCTGTGCATCCTGGTGGCCGTAGCCTTCTTTCCCCAGGCGCACTGGCTGCTGGATGCGAGGCTGCCGCGGATGTTTTTCGGCGCCTGCCACCTGAGCACGCACATGACGCCGGCGGACCTGGCCGACCGGATACGCCGGGGATTGAATCTGCTGGAGCAGCAAACGCCCGCGTGGATGCATCCCGGCGGCAAGCAGTGATGAAGGACCTAACTCGAACACGAGTAGAAGAGCAAGAGGTGCACGTGAGACGAGAACTGGAAAGCCTGGTGACGCAAATGCATTCGAGCGGTACCCGCTATGAGGATGCCGTGCGCGAATTCAAACGGCAGTATTTGCGCGAAGTGCTCCTTGCCCACCGAGGCAACCAGTGCCGGGCGGCCGAAGAACTCGGCATGCACCGCAACACCCTGAGCCGCACCATGGCCGACCTGGGCCTAAGCCTGGCCGAAGTTCGCGCCGGACTCAAGCGTCCGCCGCGCAGCGAACGTCCTGTATATAGCGCGGTGCGCCAGGGCTATCGCCAGGGCTGATTCCGCCCTTCCGAGGAATGCAAACTACTTCCAGCAGCGTCCGTGTGGCCATCGAGCCGGGATTCGAGTGGGACGGCCAGAACGCGTATCTCTTCGATATCGACGGCACCCTGCTGCGCAGCCGCGACCGCGTCCACTTCGATTCGGTGGCTGCCAGCGTGCAGCGCGTGACCGGCTTCGAGATCACGCTGGCCGGAATCCTGCTCCACGGGAGCACCGACACGGCCATTCTGCGCGAAGCCTGCCACCAGGCCGGCGTTCCGCCCCAGATCCTGGAGGCGCGCATCGAGTCCATCCTCGAAGCCATGCGCCAAACGGTCGCCGAGCGGCGCCACGAGCTCGATCTGGTACGGATGCCCGGCGTCGAAGAGGCCCTGCGTCACTTGGCACGCCGGGGCGCGCTGCTCGGTCTCGCGACCGGGAACCTGGAGATGATCGGCTGGATCAAGGTGGAGCAGGCCGGCCTGCGCGAATGGTTCCGCTTCGGTGGATTCAGCGATCATTTTCCGGTCCGCGCAGAGCTCGTTTGCCAAGCGGCGAAAAAAGCCCGCGAACTGGCCGGACCCGAAGCGACGGTCTGCGTGGTCGGAGACACGCCGCGCGACATTCAGGCCGCACGGGCCAATTTCCTATCGGTGATTGCAGTCGCCACCGGCCGTTACAGCTTCGACGAGTTGCTCGAGCACAAGCCCGACGTCTGCGCCACTTCGCTGGCCGATCTGCTGGCCAGCTCCCGGAAGACCGAGTGAAGGTGCGAAGTCAATCTTCGATCGCCTGGGCGAGACGCCGAGCTTGCACCCTCGCGATGTACCTGTCGACCGCGCTGGCAACGACCGCCGTCATCTTTGCGCAGACGGCTACGCCCCCTTCGACCGCAAACGGGCAAGCGATTCCGGCTCCAACCGCCCCAGCGCCCGAGCCACCCAAAACAGAATCCCCGACGAAGCAGAAAGCCGGGACAGGCTCTGCGCGGGTCCCTGCAGCAGGCGACCGGCGCGGCGCCGCCAAGCTCTATCTGGCATCGACCAAGCTCTTCGACAAGAACCAGTTCGAATCCGCCTTGGAGGGATTTGAGAAAGCCGCCGCGCT
>JASHTH010000410.1 GCA_030040655.1 Acidobacteriaceae bacterium
CAGATCAATAATTCGTTCATCTTCCCCGGTCTCGCCCTCGGCATCCTTGTTTCGAGGGCTAACCGCGTCACAGACGGAATGATCATGGCTGCTGCTAAGGCCCTGGCCGCGATGTCGCCGGCCTGCAAGGACTGCAATGCGCCTTTATTGCCGCCGATCTCCGATTGCCGCAAGGGAAGCCTGGTGGTCGCCCAAGCAGTCGCGCGCCAAGCTTTCGACGACGGTGTTGCGGGCCTGGACGATCCTGCTTCCCTTGTGGAGGAACTTCTCGCCTACGTTTGGGAACCTGTGTATCGGTGCTACGAACACATCGAAGATCCGTGCCGATGAGAATGGGCCTGCCCTGCACCGACTGTGGCGGTTTAGGAAATGACGTAGCCGAAGAATGATCGCAAAGTCGACGCGACCAACCCCGGGGTCCCCAACGACATGGGTTCGTCGTTGTGGTGGGACCAACAGGGAGCGGCGACCTTGGGCAATGTCCGAACTGACACACTATTTCCTAAACTGCCCTAAACCCATTCCCTTCCCCGAGCCCCGTTCGCTTTATTTTTCTCCATCGCACCATAGCCAACTCTGCGAGCCGCGGTATTCCGAGAGCAACTTGCCCGGCTCTCCCAGGCCCTGCAGTTCCGGATAATCTCCCGCGCGTCGGGTCGTGGCGATCGCTCTCGTCTTGTGCGGCCACGGCAGATTCATCAACTTGGCTTCGGCGCTTCCGTGCAGTTCGATCAAAAGATCCCATCGAACGGCATCGCCGACCGTTTCCGCGGTAAAGATCTCGGCCTCGAATCCCTCGCAGTCGCAGATGCAGAGGACTCGCAGGTGGCTGAATTGTTGTATATCCGAAGCGTGAAACAAGTCTTGCAATTCGACCAGCGTCTCGACTCCGTTCAGGCGCGCCGCCTTGGCGCACAGAGCCCGCTCGGCCGGCTCGGGATCGTAGGCGAGGACTCGGGTCCTGAGCAAGCGCGCCAGCCCAACGGCATAGTATCCCTCGGCGCTGCCGATATCGACGACTAAGTCGTACTTTCGCTGGGCAATCTCATCCAGGATTCCATGTAACTCTTGTTCATACGTTCCGAGTAACTTGGGAATCGAATGCCGGCTCAGCGCCGCTTCGCGAGGATAGATCGTTCCCGCGAAAGGGCCATGGCGAACGGCAAGACCATTTCGTTCGATGTACCGCGCGGCTGCGTCGAGCAATCCTTCCCGTTGAAAGAGCCGGAGCTGCAAACGCCGCGACCGCTCGGCACGAATGCGCTGGAACAGAAATGCGGGAAGCAGCGCCCTGAACAGCGCCTTCGCTCTGCTCATCGCCTTGCCGCCGTAACCGATTCGATGATTTCTATGCTCAAAATGATCTCTCAGATGGAGTGAATCTGCGGCACCTGTTCCAGCAGTCGCTTCCAGGTCTGCTGGTTTCTGCGATAGCTCCGTTTCAAATCTTCGAGAATCCTCCCGAAGTCTGCGTTCGTGTGCAGATTGTTCCACGCCGGATTCTTCTGGAACCAGGGATAATTCTCATTGCCGAGATAGATGGCGCGCCGCAGCCAGTGCAACGCCTCGCTGGCATCTCCCTCCACCGCAAAGTAGGTTGCCAGGCGATAGGCCATCTCATTGTCGGCCTCGGCCGCCGCCAGCGCCTCGTCATTGAGCAGCGCCGCCGCATGCGCCCGATCGCCCGCCTGCACGTAACAGAGCGCCAGCGTAGGCACGGCGATGCGCAGCGAGCCGTCGTCGCGCACCACGTCTTCGAGAATCCCGATCGCCGCGCTCAAATGGCCCAAGCGCATCTGTTGATAGCCGGCCGAGGTGCGCAGCAGCGGGTGACGAGGCTCCAGCGCCAAACCTTTTTCCAGTTCGTCGCCGGCCAGCTCGATCTGGTTCTGGTAGTGATAGACGCGGGCGCGATGGTTATAGAGAATGGCGGCGTTCGCCGGATTCAGCTTGAGAGCGGCGTTGAACTCGCGAAGAGCCTCGTCGTACATGCCGTCGCCGCGCAGCGCGATTCCGGCGACCATCCGGAGATTCCAGTCATTGGCCGCCGTGGCCAGCAGATCGGCTATCCCGTGCCGCGCCGATTCCTTTTCGCCGCGCGAGAGCAGCATGTAGATCCGATAGAGATTCGCTTCGGTCGAAGCAGGATCGAGTTTGAGCGCTTCGTCGAAGGCGCGGCGCGCGCGCATCACGTGAATCTGCCCGCCGAATCCGTGGCGCACGTACTCGAGCTCGGCGATGCCCAGCCCCGTCCATCCAGCCGCAAACGCCGGATGGGTCGCGGTGACGCTGGAGAACAGCGCGTGCGCCCGGTCGAGGTCGCCGCGCGAGGCCGTCCGCACCATGAAGGAGCTGAGCAGCGCGCGCGCTTGCAAATATTGCTCGCTGGCCGGTCCCGGCAGTGAACCCTCGCGAGCCGCGGTCCTCTGCGCGTCCGCGGCCTGGCCGGCCTCGACTCTCTCCGCCGTGCCCAACCCGTGCAGCGCCGCAAACACTTCATTCGAAATCTCGGTTTGCACCGCAATCAGGTCCAAGGACGGGACGCGGATCGCGCCGCCGGAGCGCACGCTTTGCGAAGGCACGTCGAGCAATTGCCAGTTCAGATCGAATCCCTGCTCGGAGCGCAGAAAGTTGCCGGCCAGCACGTATGCGACCAGCATCTTCTGTCCTACGGCAAGCGGATCCATGCCCGCAATCGGCATCGTCATCAGAGTGCTCGAAGGCCGCACCACCAGCGCCGGAATTCGCGCCAGCCGCGCGGCGATCGCATCGGCCAGCGCGAAGCCGTACAGCGCCGGCGCCTCTGTAGCGCCCAGGTTGGCAAAGGGGAGAACGATCAGCGTATTCTGCCGCGCGCGGTCGCCCGCCGGCTCGCGAAACCGCTCGGCCAGCATGGACAGAAACCCCGTCGCCCGCTTCTCGGCCTCGGGCCCCGTCGTGGGAAGGTTGGCCGCCGCGTCGCCGGGAATGACGCCGGTCTCGATCTGCAGCGCTTTCATGATCGTCTTCAGCGCCTCGCGCACCTCGGCAGCGGCAGCGTAGCGCGCCGTCGGGTTCTTTTCGAGACACGTCGCAATCACGCTCTTCAACTCGGCAGGAACTTCCCGCACGATCTCGCTCAAGTCGACGGGAGCGGAGTACTGAATCCCGCGAATCGCCTGAAAATCCTCGGCGTCGGGCCGCGCAAACGGATGCCGCCCGCTTGCCAGCTCATAGAGAATCACGCCCAGCGCCCACACATCCGACTGCACGCTGGAGTGGCCGGTGACAAACTGCTCCGGCGCCATGTAGCGAATCGTTCCACCGCGCGCCGTGTAGGTCGCGGCCAGCGAAGCATCCTTCGGCAGGCCCTGCTTGGCCGGATCGAAACTGGCCTCCTCGGGTTGCAGCCGCCGCGCCAGGCCGAAGTCAAGAATCTTCACCAGGCCCCCGTCGGTCAACATCACGTTTTGCGGCTTCAGATCGCGATGAAAGATGCCCAATGCGTGAGCGGCCTGCAAGCCGTCGGCGATCTGAATGGCCACGGAAAGCACGAGTTGCAAGCTTGCCGGGCCTTGCGCAATCAGCCGGTCGAGCGACTGGCCGGGCACATACTGCATGGCGATGAAGCCCTCGCCGCCGGTTTCGCCCACTTCGTAGATCGCGCAGACGTTGGGGTGCTCGATGGCCGAAGCCAGCCGCGCCTCGCGCAGAATCGTCGACCGCATCTCGACCGGGCTCATCGGCCCGGCGCGCAGAATCTTGAGCACCACCGGCCGCTGCAGCAGCGTGTCGTTGGCCAGATACACCACGCCGCTGCCGCCCGCGCCGAGCTTGCGCACAATTTCGTAATTCTCGATGGTCTTGCGCTTCATCCCTAAGGCAAGTTTAGCGGGCGGCGGATAAAGACGGCGTCAA
>JASHTH010000411.1 GCA_030040655.1 Acidobacteriaceae bacterium
GCGCCGAACAGCATCACGCTGCCTCCGCTCCTCGAGCGGCTGCACCGCGCGGGCATTCCCGTCGAGGGCGTCACGATTCTCATCGCCACCGGGCTGCATCGCGGGGCGACAGACGATGAGATCCAGGCGATTGTGGGGCCGGAGATCGCCGCGAAGTATCGCGTGCTGAACCATGACGCAAAAAACGCGGAGCAGCATTGTTCTCTGGGCGCGACGCGGCGCGGCACGCCGGTCTTCATCGACAGACGATTCCTCGATGCTGACCTGCACATCACGCTCGGCTTCATCGAGCAGCACCTGATGCTGGGCTTTTCCGGCGGGCGCAAGCTCATCGTACCTGGCGTCGCAGGCCAGGAAACGATCAAGGTCATTCACTCGCCGCGCTTCAATCGCGAGCCCAAGGCAACGGAAGGCTCGATCGTCGACAATCCGCTGCACCACGAGTTTCTCGAGATCGCCGCCATGGCGCGGCACGATTTCGTCCTCGATGTCACGCTCACGCAGGAACGCGCGATTTCAGGCGTATTTGCGGGGAACCCGATTAAGGCGCACGCCGCGGGCGTCGAGTTTCTCGAATCGTCGTCGCTGGCGCGCCTGCCGGAGCCCGTTGATGTCTGCATCACCAGCTCAGCCGGCTACCCGCTCGATCTCACGTTCTACCAGACTGTGAAGGGCATCACTGCCGCCGAGCACATCGTCAAGCCCGGCGGCACGATCCTGCTCGTCGCCGAGTGCGCCGAAGGCATCGGCTCGCCGGCATATACAAAAATGCTCGACGAGTTTGGTGGCAATCAGCATTTCCTCGATTCGATTCGGGGCGCGCCGGTGGTGATCGACCAGTGGCAGCTGGAAAAGCTCGCGCTCGCCGGCCTGAAACACCGTTTGCTCTTCTACACGCCGGGAGTCTCGCCTTCGCAGCTTGGGGCCCTGGGGCCGCAGTGCTTCAGCGATTTGAATGAGGCCGTTGCTGCAGCGCTCGACGGCCTGCCTGCGGATGGACGCGTGGCGCTGATTCCGGATGGGCCTTATGCCTACGCGCGAGCGATGGCGCTCGAGACGTCCGTCGCGTAGCAATCGCTGAACCCCGAGCGGCCCCATCCGAATCTATTTACAGAGCCAGTAGCGCGGCATGAAGCGCCGCCGGTCATTCGCGAGGTCTGCCCACAGCCACAGATTCATCTCCCTCCCTCAGCGCCAACTGGATGAAGGAAAGATTGCAGGAGAACTCGTTTGTCCGAAGCTCAGCCAGCATTGCCGGATCGGCCCGCACCGGTCGCTGCGCCAAGGCGCACGGCAGTAAATCCGAATGTCGTGCCCATGCAGTGGCGGCCGCGCGTCAACCCATGGCTCATCGCCGCAACGGTCGCTCTTGCAGCCTTTATGGAAGTGCTCGACACTTCGATCGCCAACGTGGCGCTGCCGCACATTGCCGGCAGCCTGGGCGCCAGCACCGACCAGGGCACGTGGGTGCTGACGAGCTACCTGGTCTCAAACGCCATCGTGCTGCCTCTCGGCGGATGGGCTTCGAACCTGTTGGGCCGGCGCAACTTCTTCGTTTTTTGCATCATTATCTTCACGGTTTCCAGCTTTCTTTGCGGCGCCGCGCCCACGCTGCCCCTTCTGCTCGTCTGCCGTGTGCTGCAGGGCGCGGGCGGCGGCGGGCTGCAGCCCATGGCGCAGGCCATCATGGCCGACTCGTTCGAGCCGCACAAACGCGGGCAGGCCTTCGCTCTTTACGGCCTCGTCGCCGTGCTGGCGCCGTCGATCGGCCCCACGCTGGGCGGATGGATCACCGACAACTACTCCTGGCGATGGATCTTCTTCATCAACATTCCCGTCGGCATCCTCGCCTTCTTCCTGGTCACGCGCCTGGTCGAAGATCCACCCTGGATCAAGCCGGATCCCTCGCGCATTCGCCAGATGGACTACGTGGGCCTGAGCTTTCTCACCATCGCCATGGGCGGCATGCAGATCATGCTCGACAAGGGCGAAGAGAACGACTGGTTCGCCTCCAACTTCATTCGCTTCTTCGCCGTCCTCTTTATCGGCGGCATGATCGGACTGGTGATCTGGGAGTGGAACCACAAACGCCCGCTCATCAATCTCAAGCTTTTTCGCTTCAGAAACTTCGCCGTATGCTGTTTTCTCATGATGCTGGTGGGCGGCGTGCTCAATGCCAACACCGTGCTGCAGCCGCTCTTCATGCAGCAACTGCTGGGCTACACGGCGACGACGGCCGGCCTGGCGCTCACCGCAGGCGGCATCGCATTGGTGATCGTGATGCCGCTGGCCGGCTACGCCACCAGCAAAGTCTCGGCGCGAACGCTCACCGCCATCGGCTTTGCGCTGTTCGTTCTCACCTTTCGCTTTGCGGCCGACATTTCTACGCTGACGATGAGTTTCGGCCAGGCGTCGTTTCTGCGCGTAGTGCAGATGATTCCCATTCCCTTCTGTTTCATCGCCATCACCAACGCCGCCTACATCGGCATGCCGCGAGAGGAAAGCAACCAGGTCGCGGGACTGATCAACTTTGCGCGCAATATCGGCGGCAGCGTTCTTATCGCGGTCACCAATGCGCAGGTCACCAGCCGCGCCATGTGGCATCAGCAGCATCTGCAGGGCGATATGGTGCCCGGCTCGATCGGCTACCAGCAGCATCTTCAGGCGTTAAGCGGATTCCTGGGCAATAGCCTTGGCGGTCCCAACGGCCTGGGCCCGGCGCTGGCGTCGATCTATAACCAGCTCAACCAGCAGGCGCAGATGCAGGGCTACCAGGATGTCTATATGGAACTGTCGTGGATGTCGGTCGTGCTCATCCTGCTGTCGTTTCTGCTCAACAAGAACCGTCCGGGGCAGGGCGCAAGCGCCGGCGCGGCCATGCACTGAGGCTGGCGCGTTGCTTTCGACATGGTTTCCGATCGGAATTAGCTGCGATCACTGGCTGCGTTCGAAAAAGAACCAGCGATGCCCTTCGAAGTCTTCGGCGCGATAGCGGCGCCCCGGCGGGCCCTCTTCGATTCCCGTCAGTATCGTCGCGCCTGCGGCTCTGGCGCGCTCGAAATGCGTGTCCAGCTCCGCAACGTAGACCAGCACGCCGTCGATCACCCAGGGCACCTTCGACCATTTCGACGCCGCCTCGCAGGTTTCGCGGTGATGTTTGGGGCTTTGGTAATCGGCTGTGGGAGTCGCCAGCATGATCAGGCCATTGCCCGCCTTCATCGCTCCGTGGGCGAGCTTCCCGTCCGGTCCCAAAACGCGCGCCGTTTCCACAAAGCCGAACGCGTGGGTGAGCCATTCGAGAGCGCGGATGCCGTCCTCGTAGCTCAGCATGGGAATTACGTCGGGAACTCCGTTTTGCAACCGGCGCCTCCTGAAAGGAGCAACGTGCAAAAGCCGCGCTTCGGACGCGATGGAAATTACAGGCAGAAACGAAAACGCCAGAGACCTTTCAGCCTCTGGCGCCTTCATGGGTAAACTCGCAGTCGGATCGCAGACTTCATCCACCGGCTATACCGGCGACGAATCTCCAATGTCAATCAGAGACTGCGCCTTCCGGCCCAGCCAAACGGTGGTTCCTCGGGCTCACTCGCCTCCTGCCTCCTTCGGCTTTCGCCGTTGGCGCATTCCTCGTGCTTGCCCGAATTTTTCACCCTCTTTCCGGGTCGGCGGCGAATTTCCGGCTTCAATCGAATCTCGCATCCCCGGCTCTGGCCAGCGATGAATCTCCGATCTCTTACGGGTTCACCAACTGAAAAGACAATATGTATTTCGCGCCTGTGAATGCAAGTGCAAAAACCCAAGAATTCTGTGGATATCACCTATCTTGGTGCAACTTACTGCTCCTTCGCCTTCATTAGCCGTTTAAGTTCCCAACTTAGCGGCAACCTAAGGTAAGGTGGAAGCCTATGGCCAGCCCGATTCCCGACCCAACCTGCGCGGCGGTTCTCAGCATGGACCTGCAGGCCGCCATCGTGTCGATCTACACCAAGGGCCAAAACGAGTTCCTGCCTCGCATCGCCAGCGTTCTCGGCGCCGCGCGAGCTCGCGGACTGAAGGTGATCCACGTTCAGGTCGGCTTTCGTCCCGGCTTGCCCGAAATCAGCGCGCGCAATGTTCTCTTCGCCGCCATAAAGAGCAACCCGCAATGGCAGCAGGTCTTTCAGGGCCCCTCCGGCGGCATCCACCCCGAGGTGGCGCCGCAGGGCGACGAAATTGTCGTCACCAAGCACCGCATCAGCGCCTTCGCCGGAACCGATCTCGAGATGATTCTCCGCGCCGGCGAGATCGACACGCTGGTGTTGCTCGGCATCGCCACCAGCGGAGTGGTTCTCTCCACCCTGCTGCACGCCGTCGACGCCGACTACCGCATCATCGTGGTCAAGGACGGTTGCGCCGACCTGGATGCCGGCGTTCACTCGACTCTGGTCGATAAGGTCTTTCCCCGGCTGGCCAGCGTAACCACCGCCGCCGAGCTGATCGACGCCCTCGGTTCCCATTGACCTTTCATTCGGTACAAGTATCCTGATTCCTGCCTACCTTCTCCTCCATCTTCACGACCAAGAACTTCCCCAAGTCACCTTTTACAAAGGAATGACAATTCCCGGACAACTTGGCCCCGCGTTTGCCCTAGATTTTGATTCGACACTCGCTGCAGCGATCGCTCGCGCCGCCTGCGTCGGAACCTGCAAACGAAAGAGGGCCCTCCATGACGCATTACACCCACATTGCCGATTCGATTTTCAACGGAAAGAGCCGCCGCCGCGCCCCGCTCGGCATCGCGATTGCCAGTGTTTCGCTCGGCATTGCCTTGTATGCCGGCACGGCCCGCGCCACCGCACCCAAGGGCTACCTGCAAACCAACCTGATCTCGAACGGCTCGGTGGACGCAAAGGTGACCGATTCAAACTTCATCGATCCCTGGGGCGTCTCGCTCGGCCCGGCATTCTGGATCAACACCACCGGCTCGGGCCTGGACTATGTGGCCGGCGCAAACGGCGCCATCACCTTCACGGTGACCATTCCTCCGGCCTCGGGAAGCGGCAAAGGCACGCCCACCGGAACGGTCTACACCGGCGGTCTCGCCAAGGGCAGCTTCGAGCTTCCTGACAAGTCCACTCCGGTCTTTCTCTTTTGCTCCATTGATGGTACGGTCTCCGGCTGGTCCACCACATCGGGTGGCGACGCGATCATCACGGTCAACAATCACAAGGCCGGCGCGGCCTACACCGGCATGGCGCTGATGACGGCCTCGAATGACTCGTTTGTCCTGCTCGCCAACTCCGGCGCGAATGCCGGTGTCGAAGTCTACAGCAGCAGTTGGGAGCGGACCATGGAAGCCGCGTTCAAGGATCCGCATCTGCCGGCCGGGTACGCGCCCTTCGGCGTCCATGTGCTCAGCGGCAATGTTTACGTGACCTATGCGCCCACGCGGAGTTACGGGCCGGGCAAAGGATTCGTCGACGAATTTAGCCAGGCAGGCAAGTTTCTCGGCCGCGTCATCCCCACGGGCGATTGGCTCAACGCGCCATGGGGCGTGGCCATCGCACCGGCAACCTTCGGCGAATTCGGCGGCGACCTGCTGGTGGGCAACTTCGCCGACGGAACCATCTCGGCCTATAGCATGAGCTCCACTCCGTATAAATACGAGGGCCAGCTCACCGATCCCAGCGGCAACCTGATCGCCAATCCTGGACTGTGGGAGATCGTCTTCGGCGAAAAAGGCCTGGTGGGCGATCCCAACACGCTCTATTTCGCCGCCGGGCTGAACGATGGGTCGGCCGGTCTGTTTGGGACGATCACGGTGGCGTCTGCAAAGGTCACCAAGACCAAAACGACCGTCGCCTCCGACGCCAATCCTGGAAGCAAGGGCGAGAAGATTGCCTTCACCGCTTTGGTGCAGCCTGACAGCGGATTCGGCGAGCCCGAAGGCCATGTGATCTTTACGGTGGACAGCATGAAGCTCCCGGCCGTTGCCGTCGACAGCACCGCACATGCCTCGGCGAGCGTAAGCAGCCTTGCCGTGGGCAAGCATACTGTCACGGCTGCATATTCCGGAGACGCGAACTTCGGCAAAAGCTCCGGATCGCTGACCGAGACGATCCAGAATCCCACTGCCGCAGCGCCAACCTTCTCGCCTGCGGTCGCAACCTACACAACGCCGCAGAACGTCACACTGAGCGACACAACGCCGCAGGCCACGATTTATTTCACGCTGGACGATTCGACACCAACATCCAAGTGGTCCGTCTATTCCAAACCGATTGCGGTTGCAAATACCACGACCATCTGGGCCTATGCCTCGGCCCCGGGCATGGCTCCCAGCCCGGCGATCACTGCCACCTACACCATCAGCGCCAGTTCCAGTCCCACGGCGACACCCACGTTCAATCCGGTGGGAGGAAGCTACTCGTCCTCGCAGAGCGTAACCCTCTCCGACGGCACCTCGGGAGCCGTAATCTACTACACCACCGACGGTTCGACGCCCACGACGAGTTCGCCCGTCTACAAGGCGGCGATCTCGGTCTCCGCCAGCATGACGATCGAAGCCATCGCCGTCGCCCCCGGCTGGTCGGCGAGCACCGTGGCCACGGCCAGCTACACCATCAGCGAGGGAGGATGGTAAACGAGAGCGCCAACCGCCCGGCGCTTTTGCGGCAGGAAGACCGCAAATCTGAGCCCCCAGCGAGGGATGTTCGTGGAAAATCAGCGATGGTTTTTCCGGCCCTCCTCGCTGGGGTATTTTTCTGCCCTCTGAAGACAGTTACCGGGGGGCCGGGCCGGCGAGAGTGTCTCTGCGGCGGCGCCGGAATTTCCCGCAACAAACGAAAACGCCAGAGACCTTTCAGCCTCTGGCGTATTCATGGGCAATCTCGTAGGCGGATCGGGTCACTCACCCTCCGGCTCGGAGCCGGTGATGAATCTCCAATCTCATTCGGGTTCTCCACCTGCCAACCTCACCTTGCGGTGAATCTCCAAATCAGCTCGTTTCGTGCATCTTCGGCTCGCGCCGCTGGTGCGTTCGTCTCGCTGGCTCAGATCTTTTGCCTTGCGGCCCAAGTCAGCCTGTGTCTCTCCGCCTGCTCTCGAATCTCCATCTCTGGCCAAGCCAGCGATGAATCGCCGATCACTACGGGGTCGCCTGCTGAAAGAGACATTATGGCAAGTCGATCTGTGGATTCAAGTGCATAACCGGCATCAATTCTGTGGATTTCACTCGTCCCTGTGCATTTGCCGGCTGCAGACAAGTTTTTCTCGCGCAATGAGCGTCCAAGCTGCGGAATGCCCGCTCCGCGATCTCTCCGCACGCGGTCGTCGTTGTTCAATTTGGAAGGTACGGGCTTCACTGGATGGGAAAAACTCGATTCACCGGCAGTCTGGAAAGGGCACGGCTTTACAGGTTGCGGGAAAACTCGCTCTGCGATCGGTTTTGAAAAGGCACGGCGTCTCTAGCGGCCGAAGAGACTAGGGGCAAAGGCGCAAAGGCGAAGCCGTGTTAATGATCCGCGGACCTAGAATCTGACGCCGGCGGTCGCCGAATCTCCGCGCTGGCTTTCACACAGCGAATCGGCCCATCATCATTTCGATTTCTCCACCTCCAACTCCAAGCAGTGCTCCCCGGTCTCTTCGCACTCGAGCATGTCCTGGGCGAGCAGGTTCCAGCCTACGAAGCCGGCGAATTTCCCGCCGGGCGATTGCGCCGGCGTGGGCGCAAGGCCGTCACCGGTCTCGGCATCATAGTCCTCGTGCATCGAGCCCCATTTGGCGATGTCATGGCGCAGCATGGTTGCCAGCGTGACGGCAAGCCAATGCGACTCCTCATGGAAACCGTAGCGGCGGAGCGCGATCCAGTCCAGATAATTGGCGTTGATCCAGATCGGCCCGCGCCAGTTCGAGTAAGGATCGATGATGGCCTGGTTGTTATAAGCGGGATCGGTCTTCGAGAGGCTGCGAAAGCCGTAATCCGAGCGCATCTCGGCAGGATTGAGCAGGTGAAGCGCTATCATGCGGCGAGCCTCACGCTGGGGCAGAAGGCCCGCCGCCAATGGAACGAAGC
>JASHTH010000412.1 GCA_030040655.1 Acidobacteriaceae bacterium
ATCCTGAGAGATAACGGAGATCGGCGAATTGCGTGACCAGCAGGCCGGGAATGCCGGCGCGGGTGAGCCGGCGACGCAGCGCGCCCATGCGGCGGGGATAGTTCACTGGGAAAGGTATATCACGCCACACCGCGCGCGGCAGCTCACAGTACACAGTTCACAGTTTCCGCCTCGGTTCTCGATGCGTTCTAGGGAAGGCACTGTGAACTACGGACTCTGAGCTATGAACTGCCGCTACATCGCCGGCCTTACCGGCTTTTTCTGGCCGGGATCGAGGTCGACTTCGGCTGCCTGCAGGTCGCTCTGCCGGTCCATCCACTCGTCAAGGCGCGAGCGCTTAAATCGCCAGCGGTTACCGAGCTTGAAGGCGGGCACGAAGCCTTCGGAGGCGTATTTATAGAGCGTATCGGGAGAGATGCCGAGATAATCCGAGGCCTGGCGGATGTCCATCACCTCGCGCACTTCGGGGACCAGCAGATTCGAACGGGCAGCAGCGTTGCGCATGAAGTACCTTCCTTGGAGCGGCCGGGGTTCGCGGAATGAAGGCCAATGAACGCGCCGGTGATCTTGTGTATATCGCGTTTTTGCCCACGATTTCAAGGAATTTTAGGAATTCGCCCGATTTTCACCCGTTTTTCGCCCCTACCCATGGCTGAGTCGATGGGTGACCAGACAGCATGGTCCCATATTTTGGGTCCGGATTGTTGTCCTACCCCACTTCTGGGGGCATTGGAGAGATTGATTCCTCAGAGAACGGTCGACGGAATTGCCCCTGTACCGTTTTAGGAAACTCTGTATCCGAAGCCGCAATCGATGAGTCGATGCGACCTTAAGGAGCGGCGACCTTGGGCATTGCAAGAGAGGACACCATTTCCTAAAACGGTCTGGAATCTCCGGCTCTCGGACCCAGAAGATCACCCTGTCTCCGGATTGCATCGATACCTACAAAGAGTATCTGCACCTCGAGCCAGTTGGCGAGTTCTCCTCCGATGCCAAGGGGGTGTCGGCAGCGGCGGCTGTGCCGATCAAAGCGAGCCGAAGCAGATGAGGCGCGCGCGAGTCGAGCGCCGCGATGCAGCGCGAATGCCCCATCCATTCGCCCGACGCAGGCGAAAGGATGGGCGCGTAGAGGATAGCCCGTGAAGGCCGCTCAGTTCTGGTTCTGGTCGTCGCGGCGGTGCAGCGTGGGCCGATCGTCTCCGCTGTTGGGGTCGCCCTGTTGCGCGTTGGGATCGTTCGGGTCGGCGCTGGCGCGGCGCAGCGAAGGCTTGTTCTTGCCGTTGGTGTCGAGCAGGCGGCGCTTGTTCTCAATGCGCGCCAGGCGAGCCTTCACGTCGTCGAACTCCGACGTTGTCACCGTATATTCGTCGCGCGGCGGCAGAATGCGAGCGATCTCTTCCTGCGTGTGCAGGATGCGGTCGGGCGTCTGCGGATGGTCGGAGAAGGTTTTGTCGACCAGGCCGGGCTTCCGTTTCTGAAGCGCCTGGACCTTCTCAAAGAAGCTGATGAAGGCCTGCGGGTCGTAGCCGGCACGGTACATGTACTGCACGCCCAGGTAATCGGCCTGCGCCTCAAACTCGCGTGAGAAGTGCAGGAAGGTGATGGGCACGCCGATCGATGCGGCCTCATACAGGCCGTAGCCCGTCCAGCCGCCGAGGAAGATTAGCGGAATGGTGCCCAACTGCGCGTAGTTCATGCGCGTCTGCTCGCGGACGGCGTGATGTGCGCAGACGTGGGCCGTTTCATGAGCCATCACTCCGGCCAGTTCGGCCTCCTCGTCGGCGTTCAGGATCAGGCCGGAGTTGACGTAGAAGAAGCCGCCCGGCAGCGCCATGGCATTGATCTCATCCGAGTCGATGACCTTGATGGTGAACGGCACCTTGCAGTCGGAGTTCTTGACGATGTTCTGGCCGATGCGGTTCACATACTCGGTGACCACGGGGTCGGTGATGAAACGGGTGCTCTTCTCGATCTCGGCGGCATACATCTTGCCCATCTTGATCTCGGTGTCCGTCGAGTACCAGTTGCCCATGCCGCGCCCGCCGATGTCGCGATTGCCGACCGCACTCACATCCTCAATGCTGCCCGGCTTGATCTTGATCATCTCGCTGCCGGGCTGAATCACCTTGTCCGGGTCGACCTTCGCATTCGAGTCGCAACCCGCGGGCGACGTGCCCGGCTCGACCTCGTCATCGGCGTCAGCATCTTTGTCTTTCTTGTCCTTCTTATGCTTCTTATCGTTGTCGGCCGCGACCTGGCACGGATTCTGGCTGGCGCTTTGGGCGGCCGGCTGCGCCGATTTGTCGGAACCGGTCTGCGGACTGGCCGGAGTATCGCCGCCCACCGGCGTCGTGCCCGGTGCCGGCTGGGCCGAGGGAGTGGAAGACGGCGGCGTGCTCGAGGGGCTCGACTGGGGCGTGGACTGCGCCCATCCATAAACCGCCAGCGCCAGGACCAATCCGGCCAACGTCGCCATTCTCATCGCGTTTGCCCGAAACCTCGCCGCAAAGCCAGCCCTCATGGAATCACCTCCGCGGACACACATCCGTGCCGCTTCGCTCCACCTTTTAGACGCTAGTATCCCCCACTTTGGCAACGGCGGGGAAGAATATATTTCCGGACGACCGAACCTTCGTTTCCCGGAGCGGGCTCAGTTGCCACGCCGAGGAGGCCTGGGAATCGCATGGTTCGTTCCTCCGGCAATGAGCCCCTTTGAACCACACGCGAGACCGCGGCGAGTCAACGGGAAGCCGCTCCGATCTTCGGATCGCCTGCCCATGCTTGGAACGGGCACGTATCCCCAATTAAAGTGGATTTCATACCCAAGGGTGGAGGGACCTTGCGCCGAAAGATCGTATGGACTGCATTGCTGGCTGCAGCCGGCGCGATGCAACTGGTCGCGCAACCGCCGCCCCATTTCCATTTCCCTGGACATGCTCATCCGCATGGCCAGCGAGGGCCGGCGCCGGCGGCGCAGCTGACCGCGCCGGTAATCTTCGACGCCGCCCAATTGGGTTCCCCGGTGCTGCTGGACAAGAGTTGGCGGGTGGGAGTCACGGCGAATCCCGCCGCGGCAAAGCCCGACTTCGACGACTCGGCCTGGGCGGTTCGCGACGCTCAGGACGTCATCAGCGAGATCCCCGACGAGGATCAGAACTCTGGCCAAGGGGGCGAGGACGCCCACAGCCATGTGCATCTCAATGCCGAAGGCCAAGACATCGATCTAAGTCCGCAGCACCAGCAGCGCTACGCATGGTTCCGGATGCACATAAAACTGGCTCCCGGCCATGGACCGGTGGCCCTGTATATCGAATTGCCGGTTCCCCGCAACACGTCCTTCGGCTCTTCCACCGGCCTTTCGGTCGACGTGTTTGCCAATGGAAAGCCGATCCAGGCCGACGGCCCCCATGGCGACGAACCCCAGCATTACCAGCAGATTTCGCGCATCTACGACCTGAAGCTGCAGCCGGCCGACACGTCGCTGGTGCTGGTCGTGAGGACCATTTTTATTCCGTTTGGGTACGGCGCCTACACCACCTTCTTCAGCGCGCGCAAGCTCAGCCTGGGCAACTACGCCGACCTGCAGCATGAGCTGGGTTTATGGTCGGCGCAGGGGCTCTTCGAGCGTGTTCCGCGGCTGGTCACCTCCATCCTGCTGCTGGTGCTGGCGTTGTTCCTGCTGGCGCTGTATTCCTCGCAAAAGGGGCACATCGAGTATCTGTGGCTGGCTCTGCACGAACTGTTGCAGGCCCCCATCGCGTTTGTCGACCTGCTGGGCAGCTCGGCGCGCATGGATCAGCTCTGGTATGCGGCCATCGTGATCCAACTCCTGCTGCTCTCGGCCTACTTCTATTTTGAATTCCTGATCTCGTTCCTCGCGCTGCGCCGCCGCTGGTTCACGCAGTTGCTGCGGTATAGCTCGCCGATCCTGATTCTGGTGGGTCCGGCTCTGCTGATGGTTCGCCACAGTACGCTGTTCGGAGCGGCGCTAGCGGTCATTGTGTTGGGGACACTGATCTGGATGCTGGGCTGGTCGCTCTTTGTAGTGATCACACTGGTGATTGCCAGCCTGCGGCGCAACTTCGAAGCCGGCCTGCTGCTCATTCCGCTCATCCTCAGCGTGATCGGCATTGCCGAACCGGTGGTGACGGCGGGAATGAGCGAGTGGGTGGGCCACGAGTACCGCTCGCCGCTGACCATCCAGGCGGGGCCCATCCCCATTCACTTTGCTTCCATCGCCGACTCGGCCGGCATCATCGTCATCGTGCTCATCATCTTCTTCCGCTTCCTGCGCATCCAGCGCAGCCAGGAGCGCGTCTCCAGCGAGCTGGCCGCGGCGCGCAGCGTGCAGGAGCTGATGATTCCCCAGGAAAAGCTGGAGACGCCGGGCTTCGAAGTCGACTCCATCTACAACCCGGCCAACGAAGTGGGCGGCGATTTCTTCCATGTCGAGACGATTCGCGACGGCGGCCTGCTGGTGGTCATCGGCGACGTGGCCGGCAAAGGACTGAAGGCGGCGATGAACGTCTCCATGCTGATGGGCGCGCTGCGCCGCACCGTGGATCGCAGCCCGGCGAAGGTCCTCGAATCGCTTAATCGCGTGCTGGTGGGCAGCGAGAGCTTTACCACCTGCCAGGCGGCATGGTTCGGCGCGAACGGCGAGCTGGTGCTGGCCAATGCCGGCCACCTGCCGCCTTACCTCAACAGCCAGGAGGTCCCGCTGCCGCCGGCGCTTCCCCTGGGTGTGCTCGCCGGCAATACTTACGAAGAAATCCGCCTCTACCTGCATCCGGGCGACCGCATTCTGCTCATGTCCGACGGCGTCGTCGAGGCGCGCGGCCCCTCCGGCGAGCTCTTCGGCTTCGAGCGCGTGCACAACCTGAGCAATCAATCGGCGTTCTACATCGCCGACGCCGCCAAGTCTTTCGGGCAGGAAGACGACATCACCGTGCTGACGGTGCGGCGGCTGGTGCAGGCCATGGCGGCGGCATAAGAACTCGCAAAGCGAGCTACGACGGCTGGCCCCGAAACAGGAAGAGTAACTCAATCAGAAGAATCAGCACGACGATCACTTCGAGAAAGAAGCCGCGGCTCTGATTGAACTGCTCCACCATGGAGTGGTAGAGCTCCTCGGCGGTGCGCAGCTTGCGCGCGACCAGATCCTTGTAGTCGGGCACGCCGACTTTGGCCGCGGCCAGCCGATAAAAGCGCGCGGCGAACATATCGCTCAAGAACTTGATGGCATTATCGGCGCGCTCGGTGAGCTCGGTGACTTCGAGCAGCACGGTGTGCAGGTTGCGCGCGGACTTGGCCAGCTTCCAGCGCGCAAAGAATCCGCGCCTGTGCCCGAGGATGTCATAGACGCCGTCGAGGATCCCCGTAAGCAACTCGTCGTAATGACGGAATTCGAGAAGCTGCGAGTTGGCGTACTCGAGAAGCTGGATCGAAGTCTCCGCGCCCGCCGTGGTGTCGTAGACGAACGCGGCGTTCCATCCGATCACGGCGACATCGTTGGCATAGTACGAAACCTGGGAGTGCATTACCTCGTTGCATTCGCCCACGGAGAGCTCGAGCCGGTCGCCGCGCACGACCTGGGCGATCTGCAAACTGCGGTCGCGGATCAGTGCGGCCGCCGTGGGCGCGCCCTCGGCTTCGCGAACGTGAAAGATGAAGTAGTCTTCGCTGAGCCAGCGCGTGTACGGCTTGACCATCGCCGTCGACGCGCGCTCGAGCATGCGCCGCACGATGGGCTCGGCGCGCGAGGCGAAATCGATATCCCAAACCCAGCGGCTGGCCAGGCGCACAAGGCTCTCCCAGTCGCCCGCGAACGGTAACTGAAATACGACGCTGACAACGCCGTAGTCGTAGTACTTGATCTCGCCGCCGAGCCGTTCTCCGCTTTCGAGCGCCAGCGGCTCGACCGGCTCGACGACTGGCGGGCGCTCGTAGCGCACGTAAGCCGGCGCCGTGTGCTTCATGCTCGGCTGCTGCACGGTGCGCGCGCTGATCTGCTGCCGCAACAGGTCGAGGCGCAGTTCCTCGCACACGTCGAACTGGATGAGCACGAGAACGGAACCTCTGAGCGTGGGCTCGGCCGGCGATGAAGGCGCTGAGGGCATGGTCATTACGAAAAGCAGGGCTTGGACCGCGTGAATTCGTTCGTTCCACCCTTGCGGCAACAACAAAGATGCCGCAAGGATGGGGCACCCACGTGACTCTGCCGTACGGCGAGCAGGTCAATCGTAATACTCGAGCCCCAGGTGCGTAATCAGGCCCTCGCCCATGATATGGCGCAGCGTATTCTTCAGCTTCATCGATTGAATGAACAGATCGTGCTCGGGATAGAGTCCGGGCGCGGTCTGCGGCGACTTGAGATAGAAGCTCAGCCACTCCTGAATGCCTTTGGAACGCAGCTCGGGAGTGCGCTTGGCCAGATCGAGGAAGAGCACTAAGTCGAGAGCGATGGGCGCGGCGAGAATCGAGTCGCGGCAGAGAAAGTCGACCTTGATCTGCATGGGATAGCCCAGCCAGCCGAAGATATCGATGTTATCCCAGCCTTCCTTGTTATCGCCGCGCGGCGGGTAATAGTTGATGCGGACCTTGTGATAGATCTCTTTGTATAAGTCAGGATATAACTGGGGTTGAAGAATGTAATCGAGAACGCCGAGCTTCGACTCTTCCTTGGTTTTGAAGGATTCCGGATCGTCGAGCACTTCGCCGTCGCGGTTACCCAGGATGTTGGTCGAATACCAGCCCGAGACGCCCAGCAGCCGCGCCTTGAAGGCCGGCGCCAGCACGGTCTTCATAAACGTCTGCCCGGTTTTGAAATCCTTGCCGCAGATGGGCGCCGCGTTGCGCCGGGAGAGCTCGACCATGGCGGGAACATCGACAGTGAGATTCGGCGCGCCGTTGGCAAAGGGCACGCCCTCGCTGAGCGCCGCATAGGCGTAGATCTGCGACGGCGCAATGCCGATGTCGTTTTTGTCGAGCCCCTTTTCGAAAGCCTCGATGCTCTGGTGCACCGCGCCGGGTTCGATGAAGATCTCCGTCGAGCCGCACCAGATCATCACCACGCGATCCACCGTCTTCTTGAACGCGCGAATGTCGGCAACGACCTGGTTGGCCAGATCGCGTTTTGTTTTTCCCCGCTTGACATGGGTGCCATGCAGGCGCTTTACGTAATGCTGATCGAAGACCGCCGGCAACGGCTGGATGGATTCGAGAAATGGCTTAAGTTGGTCGAGAGTCTCTTTGGCAAGTACTTTCGCGTGTACAGCCGATTCGTAGACGTTGTCGTCAAAGATGTCCCAGCCGGTGAAGACCAGATCTTCAAGGTTAGCGAGCGGCACAAATTCACGCACCAGCGGCGAGCGATTATCGGTGCGCTTGCCCAGGCGGATGGTGCCCATCTGCGTGAGCGAGCCGATGGGCTTGGCCAGCCCTCGGCGCACCGCTTCGACGCCTGCGATGAACGTGGTCGCCACTGCGCCGAGGCCCACGACCATCACTCCCAGCTTGCCCGTTGCGGGCGCAATCTTCGACGCGTCGGCGACCTTTTTCCCGCCTTGCCGTTCCGTTGCCATCGCTTCTGCTGTCCTTCCTTTGTTCTACCGGCGGTTGGCCGCCGATCCAGGGTATGCTCCAGAAACGGAGCGCTCCAGGTCATTGCCTGTCTTGAGGCCCGGGCGCGACATCAGGCCATTTCTTGCGCGCCTCCGCGCCTCACATGAGACCACACGAACCACGCGATTCCCGCGGCCAGGCCGACTTCAACGACCAAGTGAAAGCGGTGGAACCACTCGTGAAGACGCGGATCGGTTTGCCAGCGCGCGCCCAGCTTCATGCCGGCCCAGGCCAGGCAGAAGTACCAGATCCAGGAGCCAATGGTGGTGTAGACGTGAAACCGCATCCGCGGCATTTTTCCGATTCCGGCGGGAAAGGCAACGAAGGTCTGCACCACCGGCAGCATGCGCCCGATCAGAATGGCGATGAACCCGTACTGCGTGAAGAACCAGCTCATGCGGTCCAGATCGTGCTGGCTCATCAGCACCCATCTGCCGTAGCGCACCACGAGCGGCCGTCCACCGGCAGAGCCAATCCAGTAGGCGACGGCCGAACCCAGGTTGCATCCCACCGCTCCTACGGTGGCCACGAGGAAAAGGTTGAAGCGGCCAACGTAGGCAAGGTACCCGGAAAAGGGCAGGATGACTTCGGAGGGAATTGGAATTCCACAGGAATTCAGCGTCGTCAACCCGATGATGCCCGCATAGCCTCCCGCATTGATGACCCGAATAACAAGCCGAACCGCCACTGCAACGATCTTTTCGCTCATGCGCCTTCTCAGTATATAGGCCGCGCCTGGAACGGTTCTCGAATATACCGTGAGACAACCTGCGATCGCGCCACGGTGGCTCGTTCTTCGAAAAAAAGCCATTTGGCGGTCTCGCATCGTCCTACAATATCGAGAACCGCTGCGGGGGACGGCGCGCTGCATGCAGGCATAAAAGGGCGTCCCCGGCCATCTGTTCGCCGCCTCTCCACGATCTGACGCTCGCTTTGTTACGATGATTCCTGATTGCTTCCGCACCTCGAGGATTCCTTGCCCGACCATCCACCTGTTCCGCTCACGCTCGAAGGCTCGTGGCTGCTGCATCAGTTTTTTCGCTTCGACTGGAAAGCGTGGCGCTGCTGCGCACAGGGCGAACGTTCCGAGACTGTGGATGAGGCGGTGGCGACATTGCAGAAGATGGAACGCCCTGGCGCGGATGCACCGGCGCGCAGCGCGCTCTATTCGCAACTTGGCTACAAGGGCGACCTCATGCTGGTTCACTTTCGCGATTCGCTCGACGAGCTGAACCAGATCGAGCTGGACCTGGCGCAGACCCGCTTCTTCGATTTTCTCGATCAGCGGCATTCCTACGTCTCGGTCATCGAGCTGGGGCTCTACGAGTCGAGTCGCAAGACGTACGAGGCGGCATCCGAGAGAGGCTTTGCGGCACACTCGCCCGAATGGAATGCCGAAGTCGACGCGACTCTGGCGCGGCAGGCCGAAGCAATGAAGACGCGGCTCTTCCCTGCCGTGCCCGACGCGAAGTATCTCAGCTTTTACCCCATGGACCGCAAGCGCGGCGAGGGAGTGAACTGGTACACCGTGCCGTTTGCCGAGCGCCAGCGCATGATGCACGAGCACGGGCTGATCGGCCGCCGCTACGGCGACCGCGTGCGCCAGATCATCTCCGGGTCGATCGGCTACGACGACTGGGAATGGGGCGTCGATCTTTTCGCCGACGATCCGCTGGTCTTCAAGAAGCTCATCTACGAGATGCGCTTCGATGAAGTCAGCGCAGTCTATGCGCTGTTCGGGCAGTTCTTTGTTGGCGTGAGACTAGAGCTGGAGAAGCTTGAAAACTGGCTCGCGGGAAAGCTATAGGCCATCGGGACGCGCAAATGGAAGACGATGATCGGCAGCTCGCGCGCATCAATCAAACAACATATCTATCCCTTCGTTCCTTGAACGATCTTGGAATCAACCAGCTTGAGTTGGTGGTCGAAGAAGCCATCGTGAACGAGGCGATGCGGGGCAAACTAACGTTGGCCTCGACGCGGCTCCCTGAGAATGTGGCGTTTCTCTTGAACGATGCTGCGCCAATTGACTCCGTGGAAGGATGCCAGTCGTTCCGCTTCTTTTGGAAGCACTACGTGGCATATCTGGTTACTGAGGAATGCATTGCGGGCGGCGGAGGTCATGACGATGAGTCTTTTAACGGAAAGCTCGTTCGGCTCTACTCAAAGTCTCACTTTCTCGATCACCTCGCACGCGATACCGGCGGCCACATGCGCCCTCTGATTCACTACAAAATCATCTGCCAAAATCACGTGATTGATGTTGCCGCCGAGGACTCTCCCGAGATCGAGATTCTCGGAGATGCTTCCCCAACTTGGGTCCAATAAGGACTCATCGTGTGCAAACCGTGTGTCTTTCGATCGCTTTATTCGGCTAGCGCCCGCTTCTATTCTCCGAAGCGGCGCACGCTATACGCAATCGGCAGCCCCACCGTAACCATGTGCACGCCGATTCCCAGCAGCAGATCGTGCAACTCGTAAGGGCCGGCTGCATGCAGCGCGGAGAGCGGCAGAACGGCGAGATCCATCACCAATTCCACGATGAGGCCATAGACCAGGCCGCAGACGAGCGGGTGTTCGACGAGGAACGCGAGCTTTCGGCTCACCACGTAATAGGCTGCCGCAAAGCTGCACGCTATGAAGAAGTGCAGCAGGATGCCGAGGACGTAGGTACCGGCGCTTCCGTGCCGGGCAGCCTCGGCTCCCAGCAGGCCGGCGGCGATGCCGAAAGGAACGTGCATGCCGAACAGGATCAGGGCCTGCGTTAGGTCCAGGACCCCAGCGATGCCGCCGCCCACGGCGATGGCCAGCCAAGCGCTTCGCTTCCCTGTCTTCTCCACCGTCCCGAGCTGAGCCATTTGACATTCACCTCAGTCCCCGCGCATGTCCGACGCGGCTCAAAACAACTTGCCACCCGGCCTTCGATGCTTCAGGCGCACCATAGCCGGATTGCCCGTAACAAGTCCTGAATGATTTCTGAAACACCTTGAAAACTTCTGAGGCAGTGGCGAACTGTCGCGTTGGCGTGACGAATCGCGCCTTCGGAGCAACCCCGGCCGAACCTGCCGCGAGGATTGATACAATCGGCCCACACCGATTTCCGGCTCAGGACACGGAATCCTCGACCCGAATGCAGCGCGCAGCCACAACATCGCTCCGTATCGGCGACTGGCGGCTCGACCCGTCGTCGGGCGAACTCTCGCGGAATGGGGAGTCCATCCGTCTCGAAGTGCGGACCGCGCGGCTGCTCGCGTGCCTGGCCGAACGCGCCGGCGAAGTGGTGAGCATCGACCAATTGCTCGACTTGGCTTGGGCCGGCGTGACCGTGAGCCAGGATTCGGTCTACCAGGCTGTGGCCTCCCTGCGCCGCGTGCTAGGTGACGATTCCAAAGAACCTAAGTACATTGAGACCGTTCCGCGGCTGGGATATCGGCTGATGGCGCGCGTCGAGCCGTGGAGGGATCAAACGGCCGGCTCGCCCGGATTAACGAAGGTCGCCGTCAGCGATCTGCAAATTACGCCTGCAGCGAGCCGAACCGGAATCGGCAACCTTTCCAGGGCGGGCATTGCCTGGGCGGCCGGCGCCATCGTTTGTCTCTTATTTGGGATCGGCGCGTGGGCTCTCTTGTTCCATCGCAGCGCCAAAGCCAGCCATCCCGGTCCATCGCTGGACTCGATCGCAGTGCTGCCGTTCCTCGACCTGACGGAAGGAATGAAGAACGAAGCGTTCGCCGATGGCATTACTGAGGAGCT
>JASHTH010000413.1 GCA_030040655.1 Acidobacteriaceae bacterium
GAAAATGGCTGCTACGCTTGTCCCCACACACGTCCTTTGCTCGCCCTTGGCCGCAAAAACTGCGTCCACCCGGGACATAGGCGCCTTTGGCCATCGAGCCGAGCGCCTACCGCGAAGATTTGCCTACGGGAATCATCCTGGCCGACGATCCATCGCGGCCCTGGCTCAGGCAACGCCTTCGAGGATCGGCCAGATTCATGGCGCCGAGGCGATTTCTTGCCGGGCCTTCATCCGTCGTTCCTGACCGCACTTGCCGTCTGCTTCCTGTTCGACACGGCGCTCCCCGGAACCTCGTTGCCGGATTGCACACTGCCCCTTACGGCCCCGAAACCGAGAGAATGCCTGCATACGATAAGAAATGCGGGGACTGGGGCGTGTCAAGGCAGGGAACGGGGCTGGCCGGTTAGCGAGTCGGCAAGCCAGCAAATCTGTCCACTTGATTCACCCTTTCCCAATTCCATTCGCCGACGGGCTTCAGTTTGGCCTATCCTTCTGTGCGGTCGGTGCGGTTTCGGCGTCATCGCTCGAATCTTCGACCAGCACCGCCGAGCCGGGAGCGATATCGAAGCCCACCGGATCCTTTCCTGCCGGATGAAAGGTCACGCGCAGCGGCTCGCGCTGCCATTCGGGCGGAGCGCAAACGGGCGCAGCCTCGTCGGTCCGGCTGAGGGCCGCCAGCTTCTTCGCCAGAATCGGCTTGCGCGCGGCGATCTGCGCAACCACAGCGTAAAGACTCTTGCCGCTCGCGGTGACGCCGCAGTAGGCGGCGTAATCGCGAAACCAGCTTGGCCGGCTGATCGCCGGATCGTAGTCGGGAAGCTTGAGCGGTATGGCGTGACCGGTGACGCGATCGACGAGGAGCCAGGGTCCGCGCTGCCAGACCCATTTCTCCTGGCTGTCGCCGGGCTTGTTGCCGAACTTGTCCTGCGGCAGCCCATCGTTCAGCCGCAGCGCGCGGCGAACGACGAAGCTGCGGTCGGTGACGTCGTGCGCGTCGCCGGTCGTCCATTCCTTCAGAATGCCGTCGACCAGCAAGGCGCGAATCTTCAGCTCGTTTTCGCCGGGCGCGGCGCCGGCCGGATCGCCGGCCTTGGAATAGGCCACCTTGCGGACTGCGCCGAGGACGACGATGTGCGTCTTGCGCGGCGCGGAATCGGCATATTCTGCGGAAGTGAGGAGGAGGGTTGCCGAAAGTGCGAAAGACAGCGTCTGCCTGCGGAGTCGCATAGCGATCGCTCCTGAAAGCCCTATGCAGATCTGTCGGGAAAGAAAGGCCGCAAACTCGGCAAGCTATTGATGCGCTTCAATACTACGCCATCTCATGAAGCTTCGCTCGCCTCCACCGCGCGCGCCACGCGAAACGCCGTGCTCTCGTTGAAGTGCCGTGCCAGCACCTGCATGCCGATGGGCAGGCCGGCACGTGTATTACCGCAGGGCACCGTCACGCCGCAGATTCCGGCCAGGCTTGCGGTAACGGTGTAGATGTCAGCGAGGTACATGGCCAGCGGATCGCCTGTCTTTTCACCGAGTTTGAATGCCGGCGTCGGCGCAGTGGGCGTGACGATCGCGTCGACTTCGGCGAAGGCGCGCAGAAACTCCCCGGCGAGCAGGCGGCGGACTTTCTGCGCCTTGAGATAGTAGGCGTCGTAGTAGCCGGCCGAAAGCGCATAGGTGCCGAGCAAAATGCGACGCTTGACCTCGGCGCCGAAGCCTTCGTCGCGCGAGTGACGGTACATTGCCGAGAGGCTCTCCGAAGCAGTGGAACGGTAGCCGTAGCGCACGCCGTCGAACCGGGCCAGGTTGGCGCTGGCCTCGGCGGTGGCCACGAGGTAATACGTCGGGATGGCGTAACGAGTGTGCGGCAGCGAGACCGGCCTGGTCTTGCATCCTGCGGCTTCGAGCGCGGCAATGCCTAGCTCGATCGCCGCTCTCACCTCGGGATCGAGTCCTTCGCCGAAGTACTCGGCGGGGATGCCGATGCGCAAGCCCTCGACGGGCTTGTCGCACTGGGCGGCATAGTCCGGCAACGGCGCAGGAGAGCTGGTCGCATCGCGCGGATCGTGGCCGGCGATCACGCCGAGCATCGTGGCGGCGTCGCGCACGTTGGCGGCAAACGGCCCCACGCGATCGAGCGACGAGGCGAAGGCGATTAGGCCGTAGCGAGAGACGCGGCCGTAAGTGGGCAGCACGCCGACCACGCCGCAAAAACTGGCCGGCTGGCGGATGGAGCCGCCTGTGTCGGAGCCAAGCGTGGCGACGGCAAGATTCGCCGCCACGGCGGCTGCCGAGCCCCCGCTCGAGCCGCCGGGCACGCGCTCGAGGTCGTGCGGATTGCGCACCGGCCCGAACGCCGAGTTCTCGGTCGATGAGCCCATGGCGAATTCGTCGCAATTGAGCTTGCCCAGCAGCACCGCGCCTGCCGCTTCGAGTCTCGTAACGACGGTTGCGTCGTAGGGCGGATGATAACCTTCAAGGATCTTTGAACCTGCCGTGGAAGACGCGCCGCGCATCACCAGCACGTCTTTGATGCCGACGGGAATCCCGGCCAATATAGGCAGCGGATCGCCTTTGGCGGCGATGGCGTCAATGCGCTGCGCTTGCTCCAGTGCGCGATCCCTGGTGAGGCTCAGGTAGACGTTCAGCTGCGGATTGATCGCGGCAATGCGCTCGTAATACGTGCTCGCCAAATCAGCCGCCTTGGTACGCCCGGCCGCAATCTCATCGCGGAGAGCAGCAAGCGTCTGCGGCTTCTGGACGAATGGTTCGGCGGTGCTCTCGATCACCAAGCTCTGATTCCTAGTTCTCTGATCTCTGTTCTCTGACCTCTGTGCTCTTGCCCATTTTTGATTAGCGCTCGATCACCCTGGGAACCTTGAAGAAAACCTGGTCGCTCTCCGGAGCTTCTTTCATCACGACGGGGCGAGCCAGGCAGGGCAGTGGCGCGTCTTCGCGCAGTACGCTCGCTCCTGCTGCTCCGTTGAGCTCGCTGACCTGCGCCAAGGGGAGTACATCGGACGTATCGATCTCGTTGAGTTCGGCCACGTAGCCCAGAATCGCATTCAGATCGTGCAGCATGCGCCCGGACTCGTCCTGCGTGAGCTCGAGATGGGCCAGTTCGGCGACGCGATCGACGTCTTCGACTGTGACTTTTGCTGCCATACGGCTGGTTCCGTTGTGGCGCGAAGTGCTTGCGCCGTCTGTGTTTGACAGATCCTGAAATCCAAGTATAGCGGTTTGCAATAGCGCTTCAGGGCGGTTCTCCCATTGGTGTAGGGAGAAGCGAAATCGCTAAGTGGCTTTCTCCCTCAAGAAAAAGCCACCTTCCACAACCGATAAAACGCCTCATATTTCCTTGGAGCCCCGCCCTAGTCCACCGTGAGCGAAACCGAGACGGAGTGTTGCACGCCGGTTGATGTGGCGAGGATTCGGATCGTATAACTCCCTGCAGGAGTGGCTCCCGGACCGGGAGGAAGCTGCTGGTTGCCGGAGCCGCCCGCAGCTACGCAACTGGACATGCCACCGATGGCAAGGGCAAACAACGCCGCCATCAGGAAGAGCCGATGGCGCCTGCGCCACGCCAGTGGCAATAGGAGCAAGCCGAAAGCCACCGGTGCGACGCGCCAGACCGCTGCGCTGCGGGTTCCGGCGGCCGCCACCGCGCTTCCCGTAGCGATCTGCAAGGTGACAAATCCCGTAGCGCTCGCGGTCACAGTCTCGGACGGCGGGTTGAATGTGCATTGCGCGTTCTGCGGTAGCGAACCGCATTGGAAGGTGAAGGCACCCTGCGAGCCGCCAAGCGTCGCGATGGACAGCGTATAACTGGCAGACTGACCGCTGCCTACGCTCTCGCTCGAAGTGCCTTTCAGATTTAGGGTGAAGTCGAAGCCTGTTCCCATCAGCGTAACGGAGCCGCCTTTGACGTGGGCGGAGGCGACGGTGAGGGTGCTTTGCTGCGTACCCGCCTTGGAAGGAACGAATTCGATTCCCGTGGTGCAGCTCGAGTTGGCTTTGAGCACGGACGAGCAGCGATTGTTTACGAGGCGGAATCCCGCGCCAGTTTTCAAAGCCAGTCCGTTCACGGCAGCCACAGTGCCGGGATTGGTGACGGTTATGGTGATCGGACTGCTTGCATGGCCCACGCCGGTCGTGGGAAAGTTGACCACGGCCGGCCGCAATTCAATCGCCGCCGGTACACCGCCGGTGCCGCTGAGCGCGACGTTGGCTGGCACGGGAACCGACGGCGAGGAAATGGTCAGACCGCCGGTGATGGGTCCGGTGGCCGCGGGCTGGAAGAGGATGCCGGCGGTGCATTTCGACGCTGGCGCCAGTGGCCCCTTGCACCGATTCTGCGTGATGGCGAACTGCGGAGTCGCGGCCAGAGTAAGCGACGGGATCGAGGAGCCACCGGCGTTGACGATGGTTACGGTTTGCGCCTTGCTCGTCTGGCCCTTGAGAACCACAGGGAACGTCAATTCGAGCGGGCTCACGCTGATGGCGGCGGTCGTAAGACCGATACCAGTGAGGCTCACCGAGGCAGGCTGAACGCCGCGAGTCGCGCTGCTCACGGTCAGCGTGCCCGTCCGGCCGCCGGTGTCGACGGGCGCAAAGTCGACCATTACGTCGCACGAACGGCCGGCGGCGAGCGCGCCGATGCACGCATTGGAAATGACGTGAAAATCGCCGGAGATCTTGAGCGACGGCGTTTCGAGCGCAACCGAACCGGGATTGCCGACGACGATCGTCTCCGCAGCGCTGGTTTGCCCCGCCGCGGTGCCGGGAAAGTTGAGAGTTGTCGGATTCAGGCTGAGCGCGGGCGGAGCCGTTCCGGTTCCAACCAACGATATGACCTCCGGCACCGCGCCCGCCGCCGTGGTCGTCACGGTCAACTGCCCGGCGCGAACCCCTTCGCCGGTGGGAGCGAAGACAATTTTCATCTTGCAACTGCCGCCGGCGGGCAGCACCGTAGCGCATGGGGCTGCGCTGAAATCGCCCGTGCTTTTTACCTGTATGCCTCCGATCGAGGCAACTCCCGGATCGATCAGTGTGACGACCGCGGAGTTCGAGGAACCCACCGGTGTCGAGGGGAGAGTCAAGTGGGACGGTGAGGCGACCAAATATCCGGGAGGCACGCTCGTGCCGGTGAGGACAATCTCGCCGGAACCGATCCCGGCTGTGGAACTGCTGGCGGTGAGGGTTCCAGCAACGTTCCCCAATCCGCTCGGCGAGAATGCAATTTGCAGCGTGCAGTTGATCCCGGCTGCAAGCGAGGCCCCGCAGGTGCCGTTCAGGACTCGAAAACCGGTCGAGGTCTTGAACTGCAGCCCGCCGGAAAGCGACTGGCTGGTATTGGTGATTGTTGCCGTTTGCGGCGGACTGGTCTGACCGCTTGTGATTTCGCCGAAAAGCAGGTTGGAAGGCTGCACGCCGAGCGAGCCTGCGGCTTGGCCGACTCCGCTGAGTGGAACCGTCAACGGCATCAGGGCGGTCGATACACCGGAGATGGCAAGTGCACCGCTCCGCGCGCCGGTTGCGGTGGGCGAGAACTGCACGACGGCGCCGCAACTGGCGCCGGCAGAGAGCGTCGCACCGCAAGTGTCGTTGGCGAGCGAAAAATCTCCGCTCATTTTGAGGGAAAGTCCGGTGAGCGCCGCGCCTCCCGGATTGCTCAGCGAAACCGCGAGCCCGGTGCCGGTGCCGCCCACCGGCACACTGCCAAAGCCAAGCTGCTGCGGAGACACCTCAAGCGCCGGCTCGCCCATCCCGATGCCTGTGAGCGACACGGTCACCGGCGCAGCCCATTGCGTCGTACTGGCAACAGTGAAGACACCCGTCTGCGAGCCCGGCGCGACCGGCGCGAAGACGATTTGCACGGAGCAACTCAGATTTGCGGCGAGCGTGCCGCGGCATTGATTCTGCTGCAATCGGAACGCGCCGGTCACGGCGAAGCTCAGGCCTTTCAGTGGCGTGGTTCCCAAATCGAAAATCGTAAGGGTCTTCGCACTGCTCACCTGGCCTTGCGGCACGTTGCCAAAGTTGAGCTGCGAGGCGCTTGCCTGAAGGATCGCCGGTCCGATACCCGTTCCCTGCAAGCTTACGGTCGCAGGAGTTCCGCCGCCGGAGACGGTAAACACTCCCACGCGGGAGCCTGCCGACGTGGGCGAGAAAGTGACCTTCGCGGCGCAGCTCGCGCCCACGGCCAGCCTGGCGGTGCATGTTCCCGCCGAGAATTTGTAGTCTCCGCGGATGCCAAGGTTCATCTTCGTGAACGCCGCGCCTCCAACATTGCGCACGGTTACCGCCTGAGCCGTGCTCGACGATCCGATGACGATGCTGTTGAACTCGAGCACCGGCGGCTCAACCAGAGCCTCGGGCGGAGCCAGGCCCGTGCCGCTCAGCGGCACCTGCGCTGCGGTTACGTCGATCGTGGACGAGGAGATGACAAGCGTGGCGGAGTTCCCGCCGGTCGCCACGGGCTTGAACTCGACTCGGGCGGTGCAGCTGCTCCCGTTTTTCAGCGTCGCTCCGCAGGTGGTGGAAAGGACCGCGAAGCTCCCCGCGGATAGGCCGATGATTTGAAAGCTCACGTTGGCCATGGGCGCGCCGCCTTTGTTGCTCACGGTCAAGGCCATGGCGGGGCTTGCAACACCGACCGTCTGCGGCGCAAAGGTCAGCTGCGCGGGTGCGATGCTGAATCGCGGCGCCTCAACTCCCGTTCCGGAAAGCTTGACGGTCTGCTCCCGCAGCGCGTCGGAGATTTTGAGCGTACCCGTTTGCGCCCCGACCTGCTTGGGCGCGAAGACCACGCTGAAGGCGCAGCTCGAGGAGCCCGGCAACAGCGTTCCGCAGTTTTGCGTGACTTGGAAGTTTCCGCTCGCCGAATCGTGGATGGAGGTGAGCGGCAACGCTCCGCTGTTGGTCATCACGACGTTTTTGGGCGCCGATTTCTGGCCCATCACGGTCGCAGAGAATGTCAGGGAGGCGGTCGAAAGCGTATCGGTGGGCTGGCCCGCGCCGGCGCCGCTCAGTTGCACGGCTTGCGTGCCGGCGCCGTCAGTCATGGTGAAGGTCCCGGCAGCGGCGCCGGGCTGCTTGGGCGCAAATTCAATCAGGATCTGGCACTCCGACTGGGCCGCGACCGAGCTTCCGCAAGTGTTGCTGGCGATCTCAAACGGGCCGGTAATATTCACGCCGGATACGGCGACCGCCGTCTGGCCCGTATTGTTCGCGCTCACCGCGAGCGGAGACGAAGTGGCGTTCACGGGAACCTGGCCGAAGCTGAGCGTAAGCGGCGACAGGCTCAACGATCCCGAGGGTGTCCCGGTGCCTTTCAAAGGCACGGTGAGCTGGCCGCCGGCGACATTGGCGGCGATCGTCATCTGGCCCGAGCGCGCACCGGTTTGCGAAGGCGTGAACGTTACCTGGATCTGGCAACTCGCGCCGGAGGCGACGGGCGCGGTCTGGCAGTTGTCGGTTTCGCTGAAGTCGCCGCTCATCGTGATCGAGGCCGTCAGCGCGATCGAGCCGGTATTGGTCAACGTCACCGTCTGCGCTGCGCTTGTGGTGTCGTACTGCTGGTTGCCAAAGGTTAGCGACGTCGGCTTCACGGTGGCCGTTGTCAGTTGCGTGCCCGATGTCCAGAGTGGATTCTGCCAGATGCCGCGGCCGTAGGTAGCCGCGGTGAGCACGTGCGCGCTGGCCGTGGCAGGAGCGGCCGCAAGCCAAATCACCGGCGCATCCGGCAAGCCCGTTCCGAATGCCGTCCAGCAGTCGGCGCCGGCAGTGGCGCAGCCGGCCACCTGTCGTGTCGAAAAGACGCCTAAGTCGGTGGCGATATAGACCGTGTTGGCATCGAGCGGATCGACGACCACGCTGTTGGCCGGCGCCGGAATCAAGTTGGAGTTGAGAGTCTGCCAATGCGCTCCCCCGTCCGTCGATCGGTAGAGGGCGCGGACATCCTCGAGGAGAATGGTGCTGAATCCTTCCACGGTGACATACACGGTATTTCCCGATGCATCGTGCGGATCGACGAAGATGCTGGAGATATCGAGACCGAGGGCGTTCATTGGCTCGGTGTCGTTGGTCACCGGATTCAGGGTCAGGTCCTGCCACAGCGGCTGGCCCGTGCCGTGCGGCGCGATCGTGGCTCCAAAGACGTGGCCCGCCAGCGTTTCGCCGCCGTCGAGAGAGCCGTACATGCCCACATAAATCGCCTCTCCGCCGCCGGTGGTCGCCAGCGCTCCGATCGAGCGGATCAGCGCGTCGCCGCTGCACGAGTCATTGATCGTGTCGCCGTCGAGAAAGGGGCTGATGGCGTCGCTTGCGCTCCAGCCCACGCCGTCGGCCGGACCGCGCCAGACGCGGCAGGTGCCGATCAGCAATTGCGTGTCGTCCAGCGGATCGACGAGAAAAGGCGCCGGCGCGGTCATAGTCAGACCGTCGTTTCCGGTGTCGGCGTTGTTCACCACCGGGCTGGTTGCAAAGGCCGAAGGCGTACACGCGGGCGTCTGCGAACAAAGATGAATGGAGACCCCGGCCCCATTGTTCACGTACCAGCGTGAGCTCTTCGCAGCGTCGATCGCAACCGGACCGCCTTCACCACCCAACACCTGGGGCCAGTCGCTCACCACGCTGGTGCTTTTTACTCCCGCGGTTCCATTTACGCCCAGCCCGGCCATCAGGGTGAATGGATCGTCGGGGGAAGTCGAAAGACTCGCAGCTTCGGCGAGCGACCCTACCCCCCCATTGAGATTCTGAAAATGGCTCGCGTCGGTCGCGGCGCACACCGATCCGGTTTCGCCGATGGCGTCGGTGGAGCGCCAGAGTCCGCTGTCGTTGCCAACGAAAATCTCGAGAGGGTTGTTTGGATTCCACTCGAGCGCGTGCTGGTAGCCGGCCACCTTCGCGCTCATGCAGCTATTGGCATTGGTGGTATTGCGCCATACGCAGCCCAGGGCCAGGCTGCACTTCCAAACGTCGTTGTCGCCGGCCAGCAGCAGAGTGTCCTGCTGCGAAGGCACCGCAGCCAGCGCCAGATTGTAGTCTCCATTCTCGATCGTAGCCGGCCCGTCGATGGTGTTTGTTTCCAGAACCGAAGTGTTCCATTGCTGGCTGAAAGTGATGTTCTGCGCGCTGCACGCGCCGTTGGAGATGGCGCATTTGTCCTGCCAGATGCCCTGGTCTTGATTGTTCGCGTCTACCGTCCAGGCGAATGTGTCGCCGGTTTGGGGATTGACCGCGAGCGTTCCACGAAACACGGGACAGGCGATGGAGCCGACGGATCCCGGATTGGTGGGGCAGAGCGCGGCGGACAGATTGGTGCCGGGTTGATCGGCCAGCCGCGTCCAGGTGACGCCGTTAGCCGATTGGTAATATCCATGAAAACGCATCGCGGCGACGAAGATGCCGCGCACAGGGTTCCAGACGACGGATGTGGCGGCATTGCCGTCCGGACTTACGAATGGATCGTTCGGTCCCTGGACGTCGTTGCCGGAGCCGTCCGTGATCGTGGCCAGGTTCCACGTGGCGCCGCTGTCGGTCGAGTAATACAACCCCTCGTAACTCGATTGCGCCACGCCGGCATTGACCAGGGTCCCTTCGTAGGCCTGTGAAACCGCCGCCACTACAAGCTCCGGATTCACCGTGCTCCACGCAAATCCGGCAAAACCCTCGCCGATGAATCCGAATTTCGGCTCGGCTCCAACAGGAGAATTCGCCGACTCCTGGATCAGCGTCCAGCTTTGGCCGCCGTCGGTTGAGCGCAGAATGCCGGCGCCGTAGTACGAGTCGAGGGCGTCGTTGGGGTCGCCCGTCCCGGCGAGAACCACACCCGTGCCCCCGGGCTGCACGGTAAGGGCTCCGATGCTGATCGAGGCATCGGTGACATCGCTAAGAGCCGAAAGCGTATCGGTGAGGGGAGTGAAGACCACTCCGGACGAGGCCGCCGCGCCGGCATTCTGCGAGAACCACACGCCGCCTCCGGTGGCTCCTACGTACAGGCGGTTGCCGGTCGGATCGGAGGGATCGAGGGCCAGCGCCGCGACGCGCCCGGTCACCAGCCCGTAGTTTTGCGAACTGACCGCTGTCGGACCGACCGGCTGCCACATCGAGGTTCCGGCGTCTTGCGGCCTGGGCCACGCCATTCGCGCTGTGGGGCGTGGACCGCCACGAATCTGGGAGGGCGCCAAGCCGCGCTCAGCGAGAAAGCGCTGCGCCTGGCGAACTAAGGGAGGGACGGGCCGCGAGGCAGCGGGCGCGGTTGCGCCGATTCCTAAAGTCGGATCGGAATCGATCGTTTGCGCGCTCGCGATGACGGTTCCCAACAACGCAATCGCCGAGAACAGTAGAGCACCCGCAATTCGAGTCAGAGCCCACCGATTCACACGCGTCCGCAATCTGGTCTTCGCCCATCCCTCTCGGGCAGTTTAGGAAGCCGTCTTTCCGCTGGGTCGTTGCTCGAAGTCGCCGCTCCCTGGTGGTCGCGTCGACTCCATGACCTTTCTCCGGCTACATCGCTTCCTAAACTGCCAAGGCCGAGCTCATCGGGGACTCGAGGCGAATTCCGGTGCAATACGCAGAATCTGGTCTTGGGGGTTTGGCGCTCATTATAGACCAAACTCCGGCGCAATCGTCCAGCACGCCGGCTGCCAAGCGGAAATTACGAGGCATTGGCTTCCGGGTGCGGGAAATGCGAGCAGGCGAGGTGGCGGATTGGCGCTCACACCAAAGCCCGGATTCGTCTGCGCCGTTGGCCGGATGCGAGCGCGCGTTCAACGGCGGTTAATACGTGCATGGCATGGTACGCAGATGGAGGTGCAACATGAAATGGAGTCGTCTGTTCGTGCTCGCATGGATGGCCCTGCTGGGAATTGCCGCCGCAGCGCGCGCTCAAAACAACGGAAGGATCGACCATGTCCTGCTCTTAAGCATCGACGGAATGCACGCGGTGGATTTCCTGAACTGCGCAAATGGAATTGCCGGCGTGAACGACGGCCGGCCTTACTGTCCGAATATGGCAGCTCTTGCGAAGACGGGCATCAACTACGTGAATGTCATTTCGTCCCGGCCATCCGACTCGTTTCCCGGATTGGCGGCGATCGTGACCGGCGGCTCGCCAAAGACGACCGGGCTTTACTACGACGTGGCGTACGATCGCTCGCTCGATCCGCCGATCAACACCACGGGAACGGGACTGGCCGGAGGAAAATGCACTCCGTATGCCGCGCCCACCGGAACGACCACCGATAACGACCAGGGCATTGAATACGACGACACCAAGCTGAACGGCGGAGCGCCGGGCGCGCCGCCGACCGAGGGCGGCATTGCTTCGATCAATCCCAGCTTTCTCGTGCGCGATCCCGCCACAGGTTGCACGCCGGTTTTTCCCTGGGACTTTGTGCGGACCAACACCATCTTCAGCGTGGTGCACTCCGCGGGCGGCTACACGGCCTGGATTGACAAGCACGCCTCGTATTCATTTACCGCCGGTCCCGGAGGGTACGGCCTCGACGACTACTATTCGCCGGAAGTCGATTCGACCGTGATCCCACTGCCCGGCGTCACGACCGCCCAAGGCGCTGCCTGCGCCAAAATTCGTGACAACACCTCCCTTGGCGTTTCGGCATGGGCGGCCAGTTTCGAAAACATCCAGTGCTACGACGCGCTGAAGGTCGACGCCTTGCTCAACGAGATTGCCGGCAAAACGCACAATGGCGCAGCGGCCTCTACGCCTGCGCTGTTCGGCATGAACTTTCAGGCGGTGTACATCGGCGAAAGCGTGGATGAGACCGGCGTTGCCAAGGGCGGATACTTGAATGCGGCCGGTGCTCCCGGCGCCGAGTTGTTCAAGGAGATCGAATTCGTCGATGCTTCGATCGGGCAAATCGTCGACGCCCTCAAGAACCATGGCATCTACGACAGCACATTGCTCGTCATCACGGCCAAGCACGGCGGATCGCCCATAGACCCCAACCTGTACGTAGCTAACGGCGCGAACACTCCGGCCACGTATCTGGCCCAGGCCGGCATGATCCCGTTTTCCGAGTCGCCGTTGAACACGACCGGCATCGGCGCCACTGAGGACGACGTCTCGGTGTTGTGGCTCAATCCCGGCGCCAATGTGGAGGATGCAGTATCCATCCTCGAGTCCAAGAGATCCGAGATCGGGCTCGGCCAGCTTTACTACGGGCCCTCCCTCTCGCTCAACTACAACAAGGGCGGACTCGGACCCGGCCTCGATTCCCGCACGCCCGACATCATCGTGACTCCCAACGTCGGGATGACCTACTCGGGCAGCACGACCATGATTGCCGACCACGGCGGTTTCGCGCACGACGACACCAATGTGATGATGCTGGTCTCCAACCCCGGCTTTTCGCCGCAATCGGTCTCTACTTCGGTGACCACCATGCAAGTGGCGCCGACGATCGTGAAAGCGCTGGGACTCGATCCCAAGGCCCTGGATGCGGTTCGGGCAGAAGGCACGCAGGTGCTGCCCGAAGTCGCCGCGCAGCTGCCGCAGTACTGACAAGAGACAGGAAGAGGAGCCGCGCGGCTCCTCTTCCCGATCATCGATCGCCGATTGCTTCCTGCCATTGCCTGGCGCTCTGACCGCCGGCGGCTACAACCAACTGTCGTGGACGGGGTCCGAACGCCCATCGCTTGCTACAATTCCGCCGGAAGGAAAAGGCCCGATGCGATTGCGCCGAAACGACTTCGTTCGATCGATGTTGGCCGCCGCGAGCCTCTCCGCGGCAACTCTCTTCGCGCCTGCTCGCATGTTCGCGGCGCCGGTCGCGTGTGAAAGCCTGGCCGGCCTCAAGCTCGATCACACCGTCATCCTCGAAGCCAAGTCGATCCAGGCGGGACCCTACACAATCATGGGATTCATGGGCCCGTCGTCGGTCGACCTGCCGTCGTTTTGCCGCGTCACGTCCAGCATCCGGCCGAGCGCGGACTCCGACATTCAGGTCGAAGTGTGGATGCCTGCGGCCAACTGGAATGGACGATTCGAAGCGGTTGGTAACGGCGGACTGGCGGGCAGCATTGGCACGCAACAGATGGCCGAGGCTCTGCGCGCGGGCTACGCGACGGCGGGAACCGATACCGGCCACCGCGGCAGCCCGATGACCGGCGACTGGGCACTGGGCCATCCGGAAAAAATCGTCGATTTCGGCTATTGCGCCGTGCACGAGATGACGGTCGAAGCCAAAGCGCTCATCGCGTCCTTCTACGGAGCCGGCGCGCATTTTTCCTACTGGAACGGCTGCTCGGAGGGTGGCGCGCAGGGCTTGAGCGAGGCGCAGCGCTTCCCCTTGGACTACGACGGCATCGTCGCCGGCGCGCCCGCCAACTACATGGTTCACCTGCAGGCCGGCGGCAACTGGATCGCCCAGGCCATTCACAAGGATCCGGCGACGTTTCTGCCGCATTCGAAGCTGCCGGCGATCGCCGCCGCGGTGATGGCGCAATGCGACGCGGCCGACGGCGTCATAGACGGCGTCCTCGAAGACCCGCGGACATGCCATTTCGACCCTTCGATGCTGCTGTGCAAAGGCGAAGACAACGCAAGCTGTCTGACCGCACCACAGATCGAAGGACTGAAGAAGGTCTACGACGGCGCGAAAAACCCGCGCACCGGCGAGCAGGTCTTTCCCGGGTATATGCGGGGCGGCGAAGCGGGCTGGGGATTCTGGATTGCGGGCACCGAAGTGCCACCGCGCAACGCGCAGCACGGCATTTCGGTGGCGTTCTTCGCCAACTTCGTCTTCGACGACCCCAACTGGGACTGGAAGACCTTCGACTTCGACAAGGACGTGGCTTATGCGGATAAAAAAATCGGCGCGACCCTCAACCACATCAACCCGGATCTGACCGCGTTTGAAAAACACGGCGCAAAGCTGCTGCAGTATCACGGCTGGAACGATCCGGCGATTTCGCCGCTGAACAGCGTCAACTATTTTGAATCCGTCCAGCAGCGGATGGGTGACACGCAATCGTTCTACCGGCTGTTTATGGCGCCGGGCATGGAACACTGCATCGGCGGACCGGGACCGAGCCAGTTCGACAAGATGGCCGTGATCGTCGACTGGGTGGAACACGGCAAAGCGCCGGAGCGCATTGTCGCCAACCGCCCCGGCCGCACGCGCCCGCTCTGCCCGTATCCCAAGATCGCGAAGTACAAAGGATCGGGAAGCACGGATGAGGCGGAGAATTTTGTGTGTGCCGCGCCCTAAACTTCGTGCCGCTCACTCCTCGCGCAGCGCCTGCATGGGCTGGATCGACGCCGCCTTGCGGGCCGGAATGAATGCCGAGATCAGGCCTATGGCCGCCAGCACAAAAGCGACAGCAACGTAAGTCCAGCCGTCGACCGGCTGCACCTGGTAAAGAAAACTTTTGATAAAGCGGCCCGTCGCCAGGGCCAGCACCAGCCCGACGACGAGGCCCGCGCCAATGAGCATCGATCCCTGGCGCAGGATCATTTGCGCTACGCTCAGCCGCGTTGCGCCCAGCGCCATGCGCACGCCGATCTCGCGGCGGCGATAGCTGACCAGTTGCGACAGCACACCGTAAAGGCCAGCGATGACCATGGCGATGGCGAGGCCGGCGAACGAAGCAACGAGATACAGCATGAGCCTTTGGCTAAAGGTGCTCTTGTCCACGGCTTCCTGCATGGTCTGAAAGTTGTCGATCGCGAATCCTGGGGCGTTCTTGTGGAAGACGGCGCGCATCGTCGACTCGACGGGAATCGAGCCGCGGGTTTTGACGACAAATTCGACCACGGTCTTGAGTAGCGCCTGGTAGAAGAGCGAGGTGGTGGGAATTTGCTGCGCGGGCAAAAGAATGAGGGGCTGCGGCGCCGCGCCCACGCTCGAATCCACCGTATCGCCCAGTACGCCGACGATGCTGTAAGGCTTGACCATGCCGGTATCGATGCCGCCCAGGTCGAGCTGCTTGCCGATCGGGTCCTGGCCGTCGAAGTACTTCTTGGCGAGGGTCTGGTTGACCACGGCCACGAGCGGCGCGCCGGCCGCGTCGCTGTCCTCGATCATGCGCCCGCGCACGATGGCGATGCCCATGGTGCGTGTGTAGTCGCCGCTCACGGCGCTCACGTTGGCCTGAGGCTTGTTCTCCGGCGGCTGGGGATGGCCGACGATATCGAAGCTCGAGCCGACGCCCAGGCCTGAGAGCGGCGGCGAAGTAACCAGCGCAGCACTTTGCACGCCGGGTTCGTGGCGCATGATTTCGAGCATCGGCTGGTAGGTGAGCACGGCCACCGATGTTGGAGCGTTGGCGATATCCTTCGAGACCGCCATGGCGGAGAAGCCGGCCGCATCCGCCGGCATCGCGGTGAAAGTGGTCACCCGCTCGACATCGAAGCCGAGCCGCGCCTGTTCAAGATTCCAAAGCGTGTGGAAGAGCAAGCCCGTGCCGACGAGCAAAAGCGTGGAGAGCGCCACTTCGCCGGCCACCAGGGTGCCGCTCAGCTTTCCGCTCACGGTGCGCGTGCCCGTGGAGCGCGATGCGGCCAGCAACACCGCTTGCGGATTGGCGCGGGCCACCATCAGCGCGGGCAGCAGCGACGAGAGCACGGTGGTGACAATGGCAATGACGGCCAGCACCAGCACGATCGTCCAATGGATGGAGATCGAGTCGCCGCGCGGGATGGTTCCGTCGGGCAGCTTCTTGATGGCGACCATGGCCAGCTCGGCCAGCACCACGCCCACGCCGCAACCGAGCACGCTCAGCGTCAAGCCTTCGGCGAGCAATTGCCTCACCAGCCGCCAGCGGCCCGCGCCGATCGCCGCGCGCACGGCAAACTCTTGCTGGCGGGCCAGGCAGCGCGCGATGAGCATGTTGCTGACGTTGGCGCAGGCGATTAAAAGCACGAGTGCGAGCGCCCCAAAGAGCGCGTAGAGATCGGGACGCACCGGACCGGTGAGCAGCTCCTGGTACGGCGTGGCTTGGAAAGTGACCTTGCTTTGGTCGCTCTTGCGAGGAATGTGGGCGGCGATGGCGTCAAGTTCGCGCTGGGCCTGGGTAACGGTCGCGCCTTCGCGAAGTTTGGCCACGATCATGAAGAAGTGGTAGCCGCGGTCGCTCAGCATCTCCGGAGTCGGCTGCAGCGGCAGCCAGACGCCTTTTTCGACGTCCGATCCCATCTGCTCCGGGAAGCCGAAGGCGCGGGGCATTACGCCCACCACGGTGCGCATTTTGCCGCCGATCTTGGCGGACTGCCCCACGATGTTGGGGTTCGAGTGAAAAGCTTGGCGCCAGATACCTTCGGAGAGGACAACGACATCGGGGCCGCCGGAAAGCCCCTCGGCCTGGCTGAAAGTTCGGCCCAGCAACGGCTGCGCGCCGAGCATGGAGAAAAGATTGGTCGAGACCCGCGGCGCAAGGATACTCTGCGAACCCTCGGGCGTCTCCAGCACGCTGACGTCTTCCGAGTACCCGGCGGCCTGCTCCAGCAGGCGCGACTGGTCTCTCACGTCGCGGTAGTTGAGCCACGAGGTGGTCCCGAAGCCGGGCGTATCGCTCTGAGGGCCAATGAAAACCAGCCGGTCCGAGTTCGGGTACGGCAGAGGCCGCAGCACCACGCTCTCGATCACGGTAAAGATTGCGGCATTGGCGCCCACCCCGAGCGCCAGGGTCACAACCGCGAGAATGGCCATGCCGGGAGACTTGCGAAGCTGGCGCAAGGCAAACCGCAGATCATAAAGGACGGTCTTCATTCCGGCCTCCGGGCGCACACCACCCCAGCAGTTCTTTTGCATCTCGTTTGCCATCCACTGTAGGCGAAGAGCGCGCGTGTTTTCAATCAGTTCGACCGCCAGCCGTAACGCGCGGTCAAGCGCGCGCGTCCGAATTCGAAAGAAAATGTTCGAAATCGGACGCTTTGACATAGATTGCAGCGCCGGTGCATCGAATTTGCGGTTGGCGAAAATCTGGGAATGGGTGCGAAGTCCCGTCAACCGCTACGGCACAGGTCGACGAGTGAATTGGCAATAACGCACAAGTTGGCGCGATCGCCGGTTGTTTCTCTTGACAGGTGCTATCGCTTATTGATATATCGGGAAGTGATATACGATCCTTATGGCTAAACCTCAAATCCCGGATGAGCTTCAGCGCCTCTTTCCGCTTTCGCCGGCGGTCTTTTACGTGCTCTTTGCGTTGGCGGAAGGACAGAAGCACGGATACGCCA